>JAYSOP010000511.1:0-1857 GCA_043722905.1 Chryseolinea sp. | reverse complement strand
ATATTCAATGGCATCACAGGAGAAAACGGCAAGACCAAATCCCTGCTTACTGAAACACCTGATGATCCGGTAAAAATCTGGGTGAAGCGCTTGGATGGTTCTTGGAAACTTGTGACGACGGTAGTCTCCGGCTTCGGCAATAAGCTGGTTACCTTAATCAGCGGCCACATGATGGTGCAGGCGACAACGGAAAAGCACCCCGACCTTCCCCCAAATACGAAGCCCAATCCAAAGGAAAGACAAAAACCGTTACACGATAAGCGGCCAGCCGCTACTACGGATAAAAAGGAGTTGGGGCTGAAGGTGACTCCGGTTAAAACGCCGAGTGGGAAACCGTTGACGAAGGTGGAGGGGGATATTCCGGATTTGAGTTTCCTGGGTGACTATGTTGGCGGTGAAATTACGAAAGCAGATATTGAGGCTGCCGCGATAGAGCTTAAATGTGAGGCAGGTCTTATCTATGCGATTGCGCGGCAAGAATCGGCGCATTCGTCTTTTATAAAAATAGGGAATAGAACTGTTCCAACGATACTTTTCGAGCGGCATCAATTTTCGCGTCGTTCTCAACGTGAATATGATAAGACTTATCCAGATATTTCTGGAAAGGCCTATCAACGAGCTAGAAAAAACAAGGGTGGGGAGTGGATCGAAAAAAATTCAGGGAAAGTAGTTTCAGAAGATAATATTTATGGGCCTGGAGGCATCGCTCAATATAAGCGTTTGGTAAAGGCATACCAACTAAACCGAGATGCCGCGTTAATGGCATGTTCTTGGGGGAAATTTCAGATAATGGGTTTCAATCATAAAGCTGCCGGCTTTAAAGACGTCAAAGACTTTGTTAGGGCGATGAGCAGGAGTGATGCCGAGCATATGAAAGCTTTTTTAAAGTTTGCCAAATCCAATCCAATGTTATTGGATGGCTTGCAAAATAAGAACTTTGAGAAAATTGCTGAAGGGCACAATGGTGCCAAATGGAGGCTTATCAATCCAGAGTATGCATCTAATTTAGAAAAATTCCATTACGAGTATTCTTCAAGTAAATGAAGGCCAATTAATGAAATCTAAAATCTATTTATTCCTACTCACCCTAATCAGCATTAGTGCAAATGCAAAAAATTTATGCCTACCAACGGAAGAAACTGTTTTTTCATTTGAAACAAAAGCGAAGAAAATTCTTTCTCTCTGCAAAAACTCAAACAAAAACTATCTGACTTACAAATTTGGCACGCCAAAAAATATTGAATTACAGTTCCCTACTAAATTAGATAAAACCTCTTGGGGGAAATTTGAGTTTTCGGGCATGAGTAGGCCGGGTGGGAAAATGAATGCAGGGTTTGGCGATTACTCACTTTCATTTGAAAACGAAAATGCCGCATACACGATATTTCAGCAGTGGAGCTATGAAAATGATGGGTATGCTATTGGAGTAACAATAACGGGGAATGGGAAGCCGGTTACTGTAAAAGGGTTAAAGAAAACTCAGGAAGGTTCACTTGTACTATTAGAGAAGGAAGAAAATATTCGTAACGTAGCGGAGCAATAGTTTTGTGCTGGGAGAGTGGTGGATCGCATCAAACGGGGTCAGAGTCAAATTAAGGCCACCAGCCCACACCATGCACAGAACGATAAGTTGCTCGAAAAACACTATAAAAAACTCAAGGAGAAATAATGAAGCTAACGGGTGTATTTTTGCTTGTCTGTTTGCTATCCGTTTGTTGTTTTGAAGCTTACGCCAGTGGGACGGCCCCCAAGTCTGGCAGTCAGATATCTTCCTTTGGGACGGTATCTGCGGCCATAGGCGTGACAGATAAAAAACTAAGTGGATTTTATCATTTCACTCAAGTAAAAATGCCAGGA
>JAYSOP010000510.1:0-8061 GCA_043722905.1 Chryseolinea sp. | reverse complement strand
CGCCCGTCATCAAGGGCCGCAAAGGCCACTATCGCGAACTCTTCCAACAGATCCGTAAATCAGGTTACACAAAAGTACGGGTGGATGGAACGATCATGGATATCACCGCAAAAATGCAGGTCGATCGATATAAGATCCATGATATAGAAATCGTGATGGACAGAATCATAGCGGATAATAAAGACCTTGCCCGTATCGGACAATCCATCAACAAATCGTTAAAGGAAGGTAAAGGCGTCTTGATGTTGATCGAAGAAAATGGCAAGCTCCATCATTTTTCAAAGTTCCTCATGGATCCCAAGACAGGCTTGTCATATGATGAGCCTGCACCCAATTCTTTTTCGTTTAATTCACCATATGGCGCATGCCCGAATTGTAATGGACTCGGGCAGATTGAAGAGATCACTGAACAATCCGTGATCCCTGACAAAAATCTCAGTATCAGCCGGGGTGGAATTTTGCCCCTGGGAGAATATCGCGACATCTGGATCTTCAAAAAAATTGAAGCGATTCTCAAGCGCTATAAACTCACCCTGACAACACCGATAAAAAACATTCCCAAAGAAGTTCTCAATATTTTGTTATACGGAGACGATGAGCCCGTGGGTGTACCCTCAGTAAAATATCCGGGAACTGAATGGAGTACGCGTTTTGAAGGTATTATCAACTTTCTTGAGAAGCAACGGGATGAAGGTTCTGAAGCCATTAAAAAATGGGTGGAGGATTTTACGATTATCCGCACTTGTCCCGAATGCAGCGGAGCCCGGCTCAAGAAAGAATCCCTGCATTTTAAACTTGACGGTAAAAATATTGCCGAGCTTTCTGTTTTAGGAATTGACGAACTTAAAAAATGGTTTGTTGGTCTTGAAGACCGCCTGGATGCAAAGCAAAGGATTATCGCTACTGAGGTTTTAAAGGAGATCCGCAAACGGATTGGCTTTCTACTCGATGTCGGGTTGGAATATCTTCACCTTCACAGGCCTATCAGAACGTTGAGCGGGGGTGAGTCCCAACGCATCCGTCTGGCAACGCAGATAGGCACTCAGTTGGTTGGTGTCTTGTATATTCTTGATGAGCCCAGCATTGGTTTGCACGCTCGCGATAACGTAAAACTCATCAAGGCACTGAAGGATCTCCGGGATCTTGGAAATTCTGTTATTGTGGTTGAACATGATAAGGATATGATGCTTGAGTCGGACTATATTCTCGATATCGGGCCCGGTGCCGGCAGGCATGGTGGTCATGTTATCGCGGAAGGTACTCCTCAGGAATTCCTGCGATCATCCAGTAAAACCGCCGGATATCTGAATGGCACTGTTACCATACCCTATAACCGCGAGCGCAGAAGAGGTAAAGGGGAAAGTTTAATCCTGAGAGGGGCCTCGGGAAACAATCTTAAAAATATTGACCTGCATGTTCCGTTGGGTACACTTACCTGTATCACCGGTGTGTCTGGAAGTGGCAAATCCACTCTCATTCATGAAACTCTTTTTCCCATTCTTAACAGGGAATTTTATAATTCACGAACAGAACCGCTCGCTTTCAAAAAAGTGGAAGGTCTGGAGCACCTTGACAAAGTGATTGAAGTAGATCAGTCTCCGATTGGGCGGACACCCCGTTCCAATCCGGCTACGTACACGGGCGTTTTTACGGAGATCAGAGATCTTTACTCACAACTACCTGAAGCAAAGATCCGGGGATATAAAACGGGAAGGTTCTCCTTTAATGTCAAGGGGGGCCGGTGTGAAACGTGCGAAGGCGCGGGTCTCCGATTGATTGAAATGGAGTTTTTACCTGACATACATGTGCCCTGTGAAACCTGCAAAGGCAAAAGGTACAATCGCGAAACGCTGGAAGTGAGGTTCAAAGGAAAATCCATTTCTGATGTATTGGATATGACCGTAGAGGAGGCCGTTACATTTTTTGAAAATCAGCCCCGAATTCTGCGGAAGATTCAGACACTCGACGAAGTAGGTTTAGGATACATCTCTTTGGGGCAACATGCTACAACACTCTCAGGTGGAGAGGCGCAACGGGTCAAACTCGCTACAGAACTTTCAAAGCGCGATACCGGAAAAACATTTTATATCCTCGATGAACCCACCACGGGATTGCATTTTCAGGATATTTCCCATCTGCTGGATGTGTTGCAAAAACTGGTGGCGAAAGGAAATTCAGTGCTGGTCATTGAACACAATATGGACGTGATTAAAACGGCCGATTTTATTGTTGACCTTGGCCCTGAAGGCGGAGCAAAAGGAGGAAGAATCGTAGCCAAGGGCACGCCGGAAGAGGTCTCCAGAAACCCTGCCAGTTATACAGGGATGTTTTTGAAAGCCGAATTAAAAGAAAGAAAATAATGAACGCGCAGACCCGCCAGTATTTGTTTGGCGCAATATTCATAGGTGTCGGGATTTATCAGTTTTCCATTGGGGATTTACTCGAGTTCAGTCTTTATGCTTTTGCGGGAGCGTCCTTCGTTATTAATGCCCTGACCATGGAACCAAAAATGTTGGCGTACAAGAAACCTCTGGTCATTGTATCATGGATACTCATTGGCGCTACGGGGATCCTGTTTTTATATCTGCTTCAGTTTAAATATTTATAACTGATAATATTTCTTACACACACGGCAACTCCAAAATAATAATATCAGCTCGTGAACCGGGAGAGACTATATTGGACATTGCAGATTGGCGGCTGGCTTTTGTATGCGGTCGTGCAAATTGTTTCCAGTATCATCGCCTCCGGTGGCACCAGTTTGGACCGGGTAATTTTTCTGTTCTTTGAATCGTTACTCCCTTTGCTGGTCACCCATGTTTTCCGGATTTTGTTGCATCCCAGCAGGTGGTTAAAGATCGGCATGCCTAAGTTGATCACTCGGGTATTGGTAATGTCATTTGTGCTGGGCGTCATCGTTTATATATTAAGAATGCCCATTAGTTATCTGTTGGGAATTTTCGATGGCGAAGTGGCTTTCGACCCTGCAATGATTTTGGGATTGTCATCGGTTTACGCCGTAATCTTCTTCCTGTGGTATGTTTTATACTTCACCTACCACTATTTTGATCAGTTCAATAAAAGCCTGAAACATGAAGCTTCCATGGTTCAGATCGAATTGAACAATCTCAAATCACAATTGAATCCGCATTTTATTTTCAACGCCCTGAATAGTATCCGGGCTTTAGTAGATGAAAACCCTGTAAAATCCAAGCAAGCCATTAATCAGCTATCCACTATTTTAAGAAGTTCGCTGGCATCAGATAAAAAAGGCCTTACCCGGTTTGATGACGAACTGAAAATTGTGAAGGATTACCTGGGATTGGAGATTATCCGTTTTGAGGAAAGGTTGCGCACCGAGTTTGACATTCATCCGGATTCTCATAGGTTTTTTGTACCCCCTCTGATGATTCAGACGCTGGTTGAAAATGGTATTAAGCATGGTATATCCAAACTAACGGCCGGGGGAATCATCAAAATGAAAACTTTGGTTGAAAACGACAATCTCAGGATCCAAATCCGGAATAGTGGGTGTTTGATAAATGGTGAAAAAACCAGTAAGGACGGTCTGGGACTAAAAAATACTGTTCAGCGATTAAAATTAATTTATGGTGACGATGCATCCTTTCGCATTGTGAATGAAAAAGATAATTTTGTCCTTACAGAACTGGTATTACCCCAAAAACGAAGATATGAGAGCACTAATCGTTGATGACGAACGCCTGGCAAGAAAAGAGCTAATGAAGTTGCTGGAAGAACATCCTATGATCGATGTGGTAGGTGAGGCAATGAATGCGGAAGAAGCCTTTCAGATGATCAATGAGCTCAACCCCGATCTCTTATTTCTGGACATTCAGATGCCTGGAAAGACCGGTTTTCAATTGCTGGAAATGCTGGATGCTGTTCCACTCGTGGTTTTTACTACAGCTTATGACGAATTCGCCCTGAAAGCTTTTGAAGTAAATGCCCTGGATTACCTGTTGAAACCAATTCAACCTGAAAGGTTGTCAGAAACCGTGATCAAGCTTCAGGAAAAAGAGCGGGCAAAAATTGTGGCCGAACGAGGCCCCGAGAAAAAACTTGGGCTCAACGATCAGGTCTTCGTTAAAGACGGAGACCGTTGCTGGTTTGTAAGCCTTACCAACGTCAGATTATTTGAATCCGACGGAAACTATATCAAAGTGTATTTTGACAATAACCGGCCGATGATCCACAAGTCGTTGAATGCCCTGGACGAGAAACTGGACGAGCGTGCTTTTTTCCGGGCTAGCCGCAAGCATATTGTTAACTTAAGTTGGGTCGAAGGTATTGAATCATGGTTCAATGGAGGTTTAATGGTAAGGCTACGCGGAGGAGACAAGGTTGAAGTGAGTCGCAGACAGGCGGCAAAGTTTAAGGACATGATGAGCCTCTAAAGCGGAAAGCCGAAAGCTTAAAGTAAAAAGCGTAGCGGTGGTAATTCCTAGACCCGGAGTTCGGAAAGGATCAGGGTAAAGCCGGGTAAAACTGGTTCGCCAGAAAGTGGATTGTCAAAACCATTGTGTACCGTTTCCTGGCTATTGTAGTAGACATAAATTGTTTCTTCGTCTGCATCAATGAGCCAGCCAAGCCTGCAGCCATTGTCCATCCACTCTTTCATCTTTGCCTTTAACTCTTTTAAGGTATCACCCTTTGAGCGAAGTTCAACAATAAAGTCAGGACAAAGGTGTGGGAACTTGTTGAGCTCTTCCTGGCTGATTTCGTTTAATCTTTCTTTACTAACCCATGCTGCATCGGGATTTCTCATTGCCCCATTAGCAAGATAAAATCCGGTATCGGAATCAACAGTTCTTCCTAACTTGTATTTTTTATTCCATATTCTTAGCTGGCTAATGATTTCGCTGTTGCGATCTCCGGTAACAAAAGTAGTGGGTGACATCAGAATGATTTGCCCTTCAAAAGTTCTTTCGAACTTAAAATCTTTATTATCCTGGCAGAAATAGAAGAACTCCCCGTCGGTCATCCGCTCAATATACCGGCCCTTCAATGTTGCTGGAAAAATCATACGTTAAATTTAATCAAAAATATACTGACGCGTCTAAACTCTCAATATAGCTGCCCCTTAAGGTTGCAGGAAGAATCATAACCCAATTTACAGAATGTCCTTAGTCAAAACAAAACAAGGAAGCCGGCTTGAACCGGCTTCCTTTCTATTAAGTTATTCACTTTTCTTTTCCTTAGGCTCCTTCGGAGCCTTTGTCTTTTTGACTTTCAATGTGAGCAGATCCCCCTTACCTTCGTAATCCGCCAGGATGGTTCCACCTTCCTCAATTTCACCTTTAAGGATTTCTTCGGCTACTGGGTCTTCGAGGTATTTCTGAATGGCGCGATTTAAGGGTCTTGCACCGAACTGATGGTCATAACCTTTTTCAGCTAAGAAATCTTTTGCCTTATCAGTCATCTCCACGTTATATCCGATCTGAGTAATTCTCGCAAACAATTTGCCCAGGCTTAAATCGATGATCTTATGGATGTCCTGACGAAGTAGTGAATTAAATACAATCACATCATCCAAACGATTTAAAAACTCAGGACTAAAGGCCCTTTTCAAAGCACTCTGAATTGTTGACTTCATTTGCTCTTCGTCATTCTGCATCTTTGCGGCGCTGGCAAATCCAATTCCGGAACCGAAATCTTTTAGGTCACGAACTCCAATATTGGAGGTCATAATAATAATGGTATTTCTGAAATCTACCCTTCTTCCTAAACCATCTGTCAGGATACCATCATCCAAAACCTGGAGTAAAATATTAAATACATCCGGATGTGCTTTTTCAATTTCATCCAGCAATACCACTGAATAAGGTTTTCGCCGTACCTTCTCGGTAAGCTGTCCACCTTCTTCATATCCTACATATCCGGGAGGCGCGCCCACAAGGCGGGATACAGAAAATTTCTCCATGTATTCGCTCATGTCAATACGTATCAACGCATCCTCCTTATCGAAAAGGTAATTCGCGAGTACTTTGGCTAACTCAGTTTTTCCAACTCCCGTAGGACCCAGGAATATAAAGGAACCTATTGGCTTTCTGGGATCTTTTAATCCTACGCGCGTACGCTGGATAGCCTTCGTTAATTTTTTGATCGCTTCCTCCTGGCCAATCACTTTACCACTCAATTCCGCGGTCATACCCAACAACTTATTGCTTTCCTTTTGGGCGATTCGTTTTGTAGGGATACCCGTCATCATCGCGATAACATCGGCGACATTATCTTCGTCAACGGTATATTTTTCAGTCCGGGTTTTTTCTTCCCACTTTGTTTTGGCGAGGTCCAACTGTTCAATGAGTTTCTTTTCACGGTCACGCAATTGAGCAGCCTCTTCATATTTCTGACTTTTTACGACGCGGTTCTTTTCTTTCTTCACGTCTTCAATCGCTTCTTCAAATTTCACGATATCATCAGGAACATGAATATTATTGATGTGCACGCGGGCACCGGCTTCATCGAGTACGTCAATGGCTTTGTCGGGCAAATAGCGATCGCTGATATATCGGTCAGACAACCTTACGCAGGCGTCTATCGCTTCCTTCGTATAAATAACATGATGGTGATCCTCATATTTCTCCTTGATGTTATCCAGTATCTGAATAGTTTCTTCCACGGAAGTGGAATCAACCATTACCATTTGAAATCTGCGGGCAAGGGCGCCATCTTTTTCAATATACTGACGATACTCGTCCAGTGTAGTGGCACCAATACATTGTATTTCGCCTCTGGCCAGGGCTGGCTTGAACATATTCGACGCGTCCAGAGAACCTGAGGCTCCACCGGCACCCACTATGGTGTGCAACTCATCAATGAACAGGATTACATCCGGAGATTTCTCCAATTCATTCATGACGGCTTTCATCCTTTCTTCAAACTGCCCACGGTATTTTGTTCCGGCAACCAAAGAGGCCAGATCCAAAGTCACGACCCTTTTACCAAACAACACCCTGGAAACTTTCTTTTGAATGATTCTCAGGGCTAAACCTTCAGCGATGGCAGTTTTACCTACTCCAGGCTCACCAATCAGAATGGGATTATTTTTCTTTCTTCTGGATAATATCTGGGCGACACGTTCAATTTCTTTTTCCCGCCCAACGATAGGGTCTAGTTTATTGTCTTCGGCTAACCGCGTGAGGTCCCTCCCGAAATTATCAAGCACCGGAGTTCTTGATTTTTCAGTTCCTTTTTTCTCCTTGCCGCCACCTGCACCTGAACTACCACTGCCGAAGATCTTTGAAGAATCATCATCCGGATCATCAGTATCCGAGGATGCCATAGGACTTTCGTTTTGATATTCCAGCATTTCTTTAACGGTCTCGTAGTTAACGTCGAACTTATTTAAGATCTGTGTGGCAAGGTTATCGGCATCGCGAAGAATGGAGAGCAATAAGTGCTCGGTACCTATCAATTGTGCCTTGAAAATTTTGGCCTCCAGATAAGTTATTTTTAAAACCTTTTCTGACGCTTTTGTCAAAGGAATGTTAGCGAGATTTTTTATTTCATGCGTGGCAGTACCCTTGGAAATTTTTTCAATTTCTGCCCGAAGCTCATCGAGCGGCACGCCGAGTTTTTTTAAAACGCCCACGGCAACACCTTCGCCTTCGCGAATCATGCCCAGTAACAGATGTTCTGTGCCTATGTAATCATGACCAAGACGCAGCGCTTCTTCCCTGCTGAGTGAGATCACTTCTTTAACTCTGTTGGAAAATTTGGCTTCCATGTAAAATCCTGTGATTTGATTAATGTAAATGTAAAGTTTTTCTACCGTACAATACTATAGCGAAACTAAAGATTTCCGCCCTTCAGACGGAGCACTTATTATCCTATAGAAACACAACGTGCGGGCTTATTGTTCATTTTACCGCCGAAGACTGTATGATATCCCACGCGCCTGGTCCCTGACAAAACATCAAGTCTATGAGACTAAGGTTAGGAACAAACTTACTGCCAAAGACCTGTCGATATTCTACGCTTTTATAAAATCTATTACAACTATCTTCTTTTTTCAGGTTTAACAGCCCGCGCAAATCA
>JAYSOP010000509.1:0-2903 GCA_043722905.1 Chryseolinea sp. | reverse complement strand
AATTTTGCAGTCAATGCAAACTATAATTACACCGTTTTGTCCAAGGTAGATGAGGGTTTTATTTCGGGATTTAACACACCGAACAACCGCATCAGCTTTGGGTTAGAAAACCGGAAACTTTACAAGAACCTGGGTTTCAATTTGAACTACCGGTACCAGCAATCCTTCCAGTGGCAGTCGTTTTTCGGCAACGCCACCATACCGGCTTATGGTGTGCTGAATGCTCAGTTTAATTATCGGCTAAGTTCAATTAAGACCATTATAAAAATGGGAGGTACTAATCTGGGTGGAAAAGATTATCGCACCAACTTTTGGGCGCCTTTTGTAGGGCAGACCTATTATGTGTCTTTAGTGTTTGATGAGTTGCTGAGATAGGGCAGATTTAGAGAATCTGTACGATTGTCGGGATCCTGTCGGGCATCGATTACCGCTTCGATGCGATATTCTATCTGGCCCATTCGATTTCTTCGAGAGATGCTTGACATACGATTTTGAAAGAAAGTTGCTAATACCTGATATCAGCTTTCTATTTTCTTCCGCAAAATATTTTTTTTAAACCAGAGTTCATATACGGGGTCGAGAAAATGAATTCCATTACTGTCATCAATCAATTCTTTTTGTATTAACCCTTTTTTTATTTTTAATACATTGGCTGACGTCCCCAACTGATATTTATGCAACACTTCCTTTGAGCTTAACCCTGTATGCACTCCTTCGGCCAATGCTTTCAGAAAATTAAATTGTGCATTTGTCAGGCTTTCCGTATCTCTTGTATAAAGCATAGAATTTTGAGCCAGCAGGTCTTCAACGGAGGCCAGTACTATCTCTTGTGTTGCTGTTTTTGATGTGGCCAGCCATACGAGGTAAGAAAGTTGCTGCACATAATAAGAATGGTCCTGTACCATGGCTGCAATCAAGTTAGCCATTTCTTCATTGATATTCTTCTTTGTTGTTCTGAATTGCTCCCGGATGAAACGGATCCAATCATTTCGTGAAATTTTTGGCAGGTACATCACATCTCCAAACTTGTAAAACGGGTTGGATTGTTTTTCAAACAGTTCGGCCATCATGTGCTGGCGGCTGCCGTATAAACAATAGGTTACATTGTGCTGATGCTGCCATTCTGTTCTCAATCTTTTCTGGAACAACTTTGATTCTCTGAAACTTTCACAATTCTGAAATTCATCTATACAAACAATCAGATGCAGCTTTTTCTTTTTTGCAATCTTCTGCGGCAGGTTTAATATTTCGGCATAATTTTTTTCCAACTCTTTCCATTCAAAGCTGATGTCAAAATCCTGCGTAGGGTCAATACCCACTGAAATTTTTGGTGTGATATGTTTTAAAAACTGCCGTCCGGTATCAATCCATTCGGTGAGTTTATGGGAGGTTGCTTTTATGGTTTCTTTGGCCAGCGCTTTGTAAAACTCTTCTTCGTTACGGATACTCAGCAAATCGAGCATAATAACCCGCGTGCTGCGGTTGCTTATCTGTTCCGTTATTTTTTTTACCAACGATGATTTGCCCCATCTTCTCGGGGAAATAAGAATGGTGTTGATCCGGTTTTGCAAATTGGCCGTTAACCGTTTCATTTCGGCCTGCCGGTTGGTAAATGTATCTTCGCTTACTGTTTTTCCGAATAAGAACGGGGCATCCATAGATCAAATGTAAAAATCATTTTACAGCTTACCAAGTGGTAAGTTACCAAAAGGTAAGTTACTGACTGGTAAGTCCACTTTTCCCAGCAGGCCCTGCTTTATTTTGAAAGCCCAAGGCGTGAGGCGGGACGATGCGATATTATTTGCCACCCTCTATCGCTTCGTCCATGCCTTGCCGGCAGGCTCCGGGAGATCAAACTTGACATCTGAGCAGATTTAGAGTACCTTGAACCCCATGCCCCAATCCCGCCAACTTGCTGCCATCATGTTCACCGACATTGTCGGGTACACGGCTTTAATGGGGAATGATGAACAGCATGCCTTTACACTGCTGAATAAAAACAGGCAACTGCAAAAACCAATCATTACAGAATTCAATGGTCGGTGGATAAAAGAATTAGGCGATGGTACCATGGCCAGTTTCAATACGGTTTCTGATGCCGTAAATGCAGCCATCAAAATCCAGGAAGCGTGTAATACAGCCAACGATTTTCAATTGCGTATTGGCATTCACCAAGGTGAAGTGGTATTCGAAAATGATGATGTATTTGGTGATGCCGTTAATATCGCAGCGCGGATTCAGGCAGCGGCAAGTCCGGGTTGTATTTTTATTTCAGAAACGGTCAATCATAATATCTCCAATAAGAAGGAAATCAAAACCCAGTTTATTAAAGAAGAAATTTTAAAGAATGTAAGTCAGCCCGTGAAAATGTACCAGGTGATATTTGCCGGTAGTGAAATCATAGTACCGGTAATACCTGCTGCAACTGTCATTGAAAACAGCATTGCGGTGTTGCCCTTCGCTAACATGAGCAGCGATCCGGAGCAGGAATTTTTCAGCGATGGAATCAGCGAAGAAATCATCAACATACTGGCGCAGATGCCGAACCTAAAAGTTATTGGAAGGACATCTACTTTTGTGTTCAAGGGAAAAAATGTTGACCTAAGATGGCTGGGCGAGCAGCTTAATGCCAGCTATATCCTGGAGGGCAGTGTCCGCAAGGCAGGTAACAAATTACGTATTACGGCACAGCTGATAAAAGCTGCCGATGGTTATCATTTGTATTCCGAAAAATTTGATCGGGAATTAGATGATATTTTTGCTATCCAGGATGAGATTTCGCTGGCCATCTTGAATGCAATCAAGATCAAATTATTTGGCGCAGAAAAGAAATCGGTTTTAAAGAAGTACACCGATAATGTGGAAGCTTACCAACTGTATCTCCAGGGTCGTTTTCACATGAA
>JAYSOP010000508.1:0-9483 GCA_043722905.1 Chryseolinea sp. | reverse complement strand
GCCTTACCATGTTATTACCTCGTCAATTCAGGCCACTTGCCAAAAAAGAGCTGTTAAAGATTCCTGTTTTTGCGTGGATTGCGAAAACGGCCACCATTATCGTAGACCGATCGAGTCATGAAAGCCGGAAAAAAAGTATGGACCGGTTAAAGGCGTTTCTCCGGGAGGGCATCTCAATCCTGATCTTTGTAGAGGGTACCCAGAACCGGACTAAAAATCCTTTGCAACCTTTCCACGATGGAGCTTTTCGTATTGCCGTCGATACCCAACAACCGGTACTCCCTATGGTTGTTCTGGGGGCTGGCGCTTTGATGCCCCCTGGAACCATCAACCTAAGACCCGGATTAATCCGCATTTACGTAGGAAAGGAAATCCCAACCCAAGGGCTAACAGTATCACAGGTTGGAGAACTCAAGCAAATGACTTTTGTGGCGATGACAGAGATGATCGTTGAGCACCAGTAATAGGCGTGATCGTAATTTGTATTATAAGCTGGTGCTGAAACCCGCTCTTGGGACATGCACTAAAGGGGAATATAGACGACCTTCTTCGTTTCAAAGTATGGTTCCTTAAAATAATCTGAAATGGCTATTACCTGATGGGATCTTTTTAATTCGGCGAGTTCTTCATCCAGGTCGCCGCCTTTGAGATATAGAATACCATTGTACAGCGAATGCTTTGATTGTTTCTTTACCTTGCCGTTTATCCATCCATAAAATTCTTTCAATTTGGTAACGGCGCGGCTTACAATGAAATCATATTCGCCTTTTATCTGTTCAGCCCTGATTTGTTCCGCCAAAATATTCTTGAGCCCTATGCCTTCGGCTACATTTTTGACTACCGTGATTTTCTTTCCAATAGAATCCACCAGGTGAAACTTCGCGTCAGGAAAAACAATCGCCAGGGGTATGCCCGGAAATCCTCCACCAGTACCAACATCCAGTACACTTGCGTCTGGGTTAAAGTGAGTTACTTTCGCAATCGCCAGAGAATGCAATACGTGGTTGATATACAGGTTTTCAATATCCTTTCGGGATATGACGTTTATCTTTTCGTTCCATTCCTGGTAAAGCGGAAATAATTTTGAGAATTGCGTTTTTTGCAGATCCGTGAGATCGGGAAAATAAGAGAATATAACCTCGGCACTTTGCAAAATAAAATTCCTTAGATGTGATCGCGTTTGTTTTTAACCATCTCAAACATCAATTCGCGGGCGCGATGAAGCTGGGCTTTGACGGTTCCTAGTGGTGCGTCAAGTTCAACAGCAATCTCCTCATAGGAGAGTTCGTGGAAATACCGCAATCTTACCAACTTTTGATATTTGGGAGGCAATTTGCCAACGAACATCTGGATTAATTCCGCTTTCTGACTTTTGATGGTCTCTTCCTGCGGATTCAGGTTTTCATCTTCTACGTCGATGGAGACCGATTGCCCGTCATCATCCGTAAAAGTATTTTCGATACTCAGGGTATTGAGTTTCTTTTTACGGATAAAATCTATGGTGTTATTGGTGGCAATGCGGAATAACCAGGTGCTGAAAGTAAAATCTTTCTTGAAGCGATGAAGGCTTCGAAAGGCCTTGGCAAAAGATTCAATCATTAAATCCTCTGCATCATCCACATTCCGGACCATTTTCAGAATCATGTGGTAAACCGGACGTTTATAGCGCTGCAAAAGTTTCGCGTAAGCCTTATCGTCCCCGTTGACCGCCAGATCTATCAATCGAAAGTCCTCTACAGCCTTATCAGAAAAATCTCGTTTCAGTTCCTCCATCGAATCTTTTTAGTAGTTAACGCAACAAGACCCGTTGAAAGATAGTAAATCGCATAAATAAAATCTAAGATCGGGATGGTCCACAGGGCAAACTTCAGGGTTGTTTTATTCAGCATTAACCTGAAAAGGAAAATTAGCAGTATCCACCTGAGGGTAAAGGGCACAGCGGTAAAATAATTTTCTATTGCAAGAGGGTCAGTCCATCCCGTAAAGGGGAGTATCAGCCAGATTGCCAACGCTAACGAACTGAACCAGGTCATTATCCAACTGAAGCTGAATAAGCCCAGCAAGAATCGATGGGAAAAACGATATCGTTTCCCAACGGAGAGGTGCCGGACTTTTTGTTCGTAGAAAGTTGCCCAGGTTAATTTTGGAAGGGAAGTGGTTTGACTCTCTGGCGACATCTCCAGACGCGTATTCTTTCCCCTTGCATGCATGTTAACATACAAGTCGTCATCACCCCCTGTGACATGCAAGTAATTATTGAAACCTTTATTCTCGAGGAACAAAGATTTGCGATAAGCCAGGTTCCTGCCAACCCCCATGAAAGGATTTTTCATCCATCCAAACGAAAAATACTGGATGGCTGTCAACAGGGTCTCAAAGCGAATGAACCGATTTAAAAACCCGGGCTTCCACTTGTACGGGGAAAAACCCAGCACAAATTGGGTATCGCTCGTAAAATGCTGACTCATACTGTGTATCCAGCGGTTACTGTCAGGACGGCAATCCGCATCCGTGAGGAGAACCCATTCATACATCGCAGCTTTAATCCCCAGGGTAATGCCATATTTTTTACCGTTAACACGCTCCGGAGTGCTTTTGACATTTACCATCCGCAACCTGGGATCTTTTTTTGTTTCCTCCAGTAAAAAATCATACGTACCGTCATTGGAGCGATCGTTCACAATCAGCACCTCAAACGCGGGATAATCCTGAGACAGCAATAGCGGAATAAGTTCCATCAGGTTTTGTGCTTCATCGTGCGCGCAAACCACTACTGACACCGGAACCTGTTCACTTTTTGGCGAAGATCTTTTTCGCCAAAAGGCACTTATGAAAACAATCAGATAAAGCAGCTGAATACCAACGGCTACCAGAAACACAACAATTAAAATCTGCAAAGTCTAAGCTGTTTTGAAGGCACAAAGATAACTTTTGATGCCACGCGCAAAAGCATTATTTATCGGGAGCAGGCGAAAAGTCAGGCGATTAATTTCAGACAAAACATTTAAAACCCCAGGTCTTAAACCTTAAAAAAGTGAAATAAGTAAGTCAATCCCCCTGTGTCAGGACGAACCTGAATTAGGGCCAATTCACTGGTTTAAAAAACCTTATGTTTCCCTGGAACGCCGGCAATGACCCAATCTCTTAATTTAAGGAATAATGGCGGAAATCAAAGGAAATTAACTTAAATTGTTTGCGCACACACTAAACCTGTGTACGCAAACAGTAACAACAACTGTGGCAAGTTTATGCATGCTAAAAATGTACGTATTAAAGATATTGCGCAATTGTCCGGCGTGTCGGTTGGAACAGTGGACCGCGTATTGCACAACCGGGGGCGAGTATCGGAAGATGCTTTAAAAAAGGTGCTAACGGTTTTGGAGCAAATTGATTACAAACCGAATCTGATTGCCAGAACTTTAGGATCAAACAAGGTATATCGAATCGCTGTATTGGTCCCCGATCCCCGTCAGGATCCTTACTGGGCTGCCTCCAAAGCCGGGATCGATGAGGCAGAAATGGAGTGGCACCGGTATGGCGTACACGTTGTTCCGTACTTTTTTAATCTATACGATAAAAATTCCTTTCGCGAGGTTGCGGAGAGAGTAACTCAAAATCCCCCGGATGGCCTGCTGATTGCGCCTATTTTTTATCACGAAACCCTTCCTTATTTTAAACGTTTTCATTCCCTTGGTATTCCGTACGTCCTCGTCAACACCAATATTGAACAGGCAGGTTCTTTGAGTTTTATCGGGCAGAATCTATATGAAAGTGGCAGGCTGGGGGGAGAATTAATGCACCTGTCTCAACATGGAGCCTCCGGAGTACTGGCTGTGCTCCATATGAATGAAGACCTCGATAACTCTGTTCACCTGGCGGAAAAAGAACGGGGCTTCAGGGAGTATTTTGAACAAAAAAAAACCAATGCGTTCGAGGTCCGGACCTTAAACCTCCATAATCCTTCGGATTCAACCTTTGAAGAACAACTTTCAGCATTGCTGCAGGAGCCTCCTCTGAAAGGAATTTTCGTGAGCACCTCAAAGGGCACTTATATGATGGCATCATTCCTGGAACGTCACCATCACGGCGTGATAAAACTAATCGGTTATGACATGTTGGAGGAAAACATCTCATACATGAAAAAAGGCGTCATCGATTTTCTAATCAACCAGAACCCTAAACGCCAGGCATTTTTAGGTATTAATCATCTGGTTGGCCATTTGATACTGAAAAAAGTAGCCCCTGCTCAGGAACTGTTACCCCTTGAGATCATTTCAAGGGAAAACATTGATTCATATCTGAGGTCAGAAATGCATTGACCATTTTATGCAATCTTAGGGAAATCCCGTCTATAGCGGTATTTTCGCGCGTTTATGAAATTTGATCTCATTGCCAACGATGCACAATCATCCGCAAGGGCGGGTATTATTCAAACCTCCCACGGTCTGATTGAAACACCGATCTTTATGCCCGTCGGTACAGCCGGTTCCGTGAAGGCAGTACATCAGCGGGAATTGGAAGCTGACGTGAGGGCGGAAATTATTCTGGGCAATACGTATCATCTTTATCTGCGCCCAGGCATAGAGTTGCTCCAGAAGGCAGGCGGTCTTCACAAATTTATCGGGTGGGACAAGCCCCTGTTAACAGACAGTGGAGGCTACCAGGTATATTCGCTGGCCGAAAACCGAAAAATAATCCACACTGGTGTGCAATTCAAATCCCATATTGATGGGTCATCCCACAATTTCACACCCGAGCGCGTAATGGATATTCAACGCCTAATTGGTGCTGACATAGTGATGGCTTTTGATGAATGTACCCCTTATCCATGCGAGTATGATTACGCGCGAGCTTCCATGGAGCTCACACACCAATGGCTCACGCGATGCGCGCATCGCATGCAGCAAACTGAACCCTCATATGGTTACGACCAGGCTTTGTTTCCGATTGTTCAAGGGAGTACCTATCCGGACCTGCGCCGTCAATCAGCCGAATTTATCGCTTCACAAAGCCAACCTGGCAATGCCATCGGAGGGCTTTCGGTCGGGGAACCTCATGAGGACATGTACGCCATGACGAATCTGGTCTGCAGCATTCTTCCAGCAGATAAACCGCGCTATTTAATGGGTGTTGGTACTCCGGAGAATATACTGGAATGCATAGCCCTAGGGGTTGACATGTTCGACTGCGTGATGCCCACACGGAACGCTCGAAATGGTATGCTATTTACCACTGAAGGAATCATTAATATCAGGAACGAAAAATGGAAAGATGACCTTAGCTCTATTGATGAAGCTCTCGGAGGATACGCCAGTACATTTTATTCAAAGGCTTACCTTCGTCACCTGATCATAAGTAAAGAAATATTAGGCGCGCAAATTGCTACCCTTCAGAACCTTACGTTCTATCTTTGGCTGGTTAAGCAGGCAAGAAAGAAAATTCAGGAGGGTACTTTTGCCAGCTGGAAGAACAAAATGGTAAAGATAATTTCACAAAGGCTGTAATCGCCCATAACAGGCATTCCAAAGACCACAGTATTTCGAATTTGTGGCGGACGGTCGTCAGGGGCAAACAAGAATGAAAATACTCGATCGATACATCCTCAAATCCCTTCTCAGCACGTTCTTTTTTGTGGTGCTGATCCTGCTGGCAGTTATCACCGTCATTGATCTCACTGAAAAGATGGACAAGTTTGCCAAAGCGGGTGTCAGCAGCGCGGAGATCACCGGTTACTATCTCGATTATATTTCATGGATTGGAAGTTTCATTACACCCATTACCATGTTCATCGCGACGGTATATGTCTGCGCGCGAATGGCAGGCCACACGGAGGTGATCGCCATATTAAGTAGTGGCGTAAGCTTTCGCAGGTTTATGCTTCCTTTTTTTGCAGGGGCTGCCATTATAGGCATTATCAGCTTTGTTTTGATTGGCTGGATTATTCCCAATTCAAATAAATCACGGCTTGCTTTTGAAGTGCAGTATTTAAAAAATAAATTTTACTACGATAAACGGAATATGCACATCCAGGTAGCGCCCGATGTTTACCTCTATCTTCAGAGTTATAACAATAGTACCAATACAGGATATAATTTTTCAATGGAGCGTTTCAAGGACAACAGGCTTATAGAAAAACTTACCGCCAACAGAATTGAGTGGGATTCAACTATACAGAAATGGACGCTGCGTAATTATCGAATAAAAAAGATCGACCGTGTATTTGAAAGCACTTCAAATCCGGAAGCGATACCTGGTTTCGAAACGACCAAATACATTCTGAGCAACGACAGCTTAAGCAGTGGGGAAAGTCTGGATACTGCCCTGGTGATTCATCCGAAAGAATTCGAAAGTGATTACCGAAAATATGACGGGATGACCCTCAATGAATTGAATGAGTATATCAATACTTTAAAAGCCAGGGGCTCTACTGGTGTGGAAGCCTACGAAGTCGAAAAATATACACGCTATTCTTCGCCCTTTACGATTTTTATTCTCGTTTTTATGGGGGTTATTGTCTCTTCACGAAAGAGCCGTGGTGGTACCGGTCTTCAGATAGCCGTAGGCTTCCTGCTCTCCTTCGTCTTCATTTTATTTTTTACTTTATTCCGGACTTTTGCGGAAGCAGGTTCAACGCCACCAGAGATATCCGTTTGGATACCCAATATTACCTTTGCGTTGATCTCATTAGGCATGTATAAATATGTTCCCCGGTAATGGCATCAACGGTTGATTATCTAAAGCTCCATTTCATCGTTTTTCTTTGGGGATTTTCAGCCATTCTGGGAAAGCTTGTCACGATCCCTGCAGTTGAAATGGTCTGGATTCGTTCTATTCTGGCCGCAGCAGGAATGGGGGTTGTGATCTTTTTTACCAGAGGAAATTTCAAGGTTTCCCAAAAAGACCTCTTAAAGCTTTTCGTCATCGGATTTATTGTGGCTTTTCATTGGATAGCTTTCTTTGGGTCAGCCCGTGTATCAAATGTTTCAGTCAGCCTCGTGGGCTTCGCTACCAATTCACTCTGGGCAGCATTGCTTGAACCCATGTTTAATAAAACTCAAATAAAAAAATATGAGCTGATCCTGGGTCTGTTGGTTTTGACTGGGTTGTACATTATTTTTTCTTTTGATTTTGAATACAAGCTGGGATTACTATTTGGCGTTTTGGCGGGATTTACATCCGCCTTATTTTCGGTTTTCAATTCAAAAATGGTAAAAAGAATTTCCGCTCGCAGCATAACTTTTTATGAAATGATCGGAGTCTTTCTCGGCACAAGCATTTTTCTTCCGGTGTATCAATATGCATGGGCAACAGATAGTCAGTTGCACCTGCTTCCACCAGCCATGGATTTTCTGTATATCGCTATCCTGGCAGGGGTTTGTTCGGTGTATGCCTATACCGTAGCCGTTGAATTGATGAAAAGGGTTTCTGTTTTTATGATCCAGCTGACGCTTAACCTGGAGCCCATATATGGAATCATTATGGCAGTCATCATATTTGGGCAACAGGAAAAAATGAGTGTTAACTTTTATATTGGCACGCTGGTGATTTTGAGTGCGGTCATCACGTATCCATTGTTTAAAAAACGCTTTGACAGAACCGTATTAATAGAGTAAGGTATTTAATTCAGGTAACCTGACCAATAGGTTAAACCTTCAAATCTATTTCTGTGGTCAACAGCCTTCTCAAAAATTCCAAAAACAGAAGATCCGGATCCACTTAAACTCGCATACTGAGCGCCGGTGGCGTACAACTTTTGGTGAATGGATTGGATCAAAGGAAACTGTTTAAACAGGTTGTCTTCAAAATCATTTTTCAGCAAACCCCTCCATTCATTGACAGCATGAGTTTCCAATATTGTTCGGAGATCAACGGTCGGCTTACCGGGTGATATGTTCGCATAGGCACTGGCCGTGGAAATCTGTACTTCAGGCTTTACAATGACGAGAAATTTTCCTTTTAGGGAGATGCCTATGTCCGTTAATACTTCCCCTCTGCCACTGCCTAATACCGGTTTTTCTTCGATAAAGAAAGCGCAGTCGCTTCCTAAACGAGCCGCATAGTCTCTAAGTGCCTGATGGCTCAGGGATAGATCAAAAAGTTCATTTAAACTCCGCAGTGTATACGCCGCATCAGATGAGCCGCCACCCAACCCAGCGCCCATGGGAATTATTTTATGGAGGTGAATTGAAACAGGGGCAAGCTTAAAATCTTCTTTAAGGATATCATAAGCCTGCAGGCAAAGATTTTCTTTTGCGCTCCCGGGAACCGGTTGACCAGTTACCGTAAAGGATGCCTGTTTTGAAGGGATTATTTCGAGAATGTCATGCCATGGAACAGGGTAAAACACGGTCAGAATATTATGATACCCATCATCGCGTTTACTGATGATGTTTAAGCCAAGGTTAATTTTACAAGGTGGGAATGAAACCATCGATGGCTTTGAGCCACTGACCATTAGCAGAGACCAATGGCCAATAACTATTTTGTGAGTTTTTCAATAAGGTCCTGGGTAATCCCCGTAGTAGAAAATCCCCCGTCATGCATCAGGTTTTGCATCGTTATCATTCGGGTATAATCTGAAAACATCGCTGCAATAAAGGCTGCACAATCTTCAGCGGCTGCATTGCCCAGCGGAGACATCATCTGCGCATAATCGAAGAACACATCAAAACCGGAAATACCCACGCCGGCTGTAGTTCTAGTCGGCGATTGTGAAATTGTATTTACCCTGACTTTTTTTAATTTCCCAAACCGGTATCCATAGCTTCGGGCAATGGATTCCAGAACTGCTTTTGCCTGAGCCATATCAGAATAATCAGGAAAAACCCGTTGCGCAGCGATATAAGTCAATGCCACAATGGAGCCCCATTCATTCATCGCATCTGTTTTTTCCGCAGTTTGGAGAACTTTATGGAATGAAACCCCGGAAATATCCAAAGTCTTAAGAAACCAATCGTAGTTCAGGTCGCCATAATCCCTATTCTTTCTGACATTCGGGCTCATACCAATTGAGTGTAAAACGAAATCCAGCTTTCCGCCAAGTACCTCTATCGATTTGGTAAATAGCGTATTGAGGTCTTGCTCTACCGTGGCATCAGCGGGTATTATTTCAGCATGGCAGGTTTTCGCAAGTTCGTTAATTTTTCCCATGCGCATGGCGATGGGGGCGTTGGTTAAGGTGAAAATTCCACCCTCCTCTTTTACTTTCAATGCTGTCTTCCAGGCAATTGAATTTTCATCTAATGCCCCGAAAATGATTCCACGCTTTCCCTTTAGTATGTTATATCCCATAATTTTAAGCATTTCGATTGAGCCGCAATATTACAAATAGTCGGGTAAGCTGGAAACCAGATCAAGAAATTCCCCTGAGAATGTATTAAAGAGTCCGTAAAATTTATTAATTTACTACCCTTAAACCCCTGTACCTATGGAAAGTAATGCCGAATTCATTTTAACCTGGGACCGATATATGAGCCTGGGTGC
>JAYSOP010000507.1:0-2766 GCA_043722905.1 Chryseolinea sp. | reverse complement strand
ATCCAAACCAGCGGGCTTCCCTTTCCTGCATTTCGGGATCCACCTTACGGGTACAAGGCTCACATCCAATACTAATAAAACCTTTTTCTTCAAGCGGATGCCTGGGCAAATTATATTCCTTTTGATATTGCCAGATCATTTTGGGATTCCAATCGAGCATGGGATGAAAACGGGTACATCCATGTTTGGCAGGCTGTTCAACTTTCATAGCTGCGCGAATCGAACTCTGATCAGCCCTTACCCCATTTATCCAAACATCATGTGACAGTAAAATCGCATCCATCGGTTGTGTCTTATTCAGATAACAGCAATGATCAGGATCTGAGGTAAACAACAACCTGCCCTCACCATCCCTTTGCATGAATTTTGGTAGATCAGATTTTAAATCCACGGTTACCAGACCAAATAGTTCCGTGATATGGTCGCGAAACTGAACCGTTTCCGGGAAATGGTAGCCGGTGTTGATAAAATAAACTGGAATCTTATTATCTATTCTGCTTAAAATATGCAGCAATACGAGGCTATGAGATTGAAAGGAAGAAGTCGTAAAAAGG
The DNA here is from genome assembly GCA_043722905.1 of Chryseolinea sp. GTDB lineage: Bacteria > Bacteroidota > Bacteroidia > Cytophagales > Cyclobacteriaceae > Chryseosolibacter. The sequence goes on along the minus strand of JAYSOP010000507.1, from coordinate 2,212 downwards.
GACTTTCCGGCTTCCTTATAAAGGTGGATCTTCTCACTGATTTGTTCAAAATTCATGTCGGAGTCAATAGTTTATTATTTAAGGATCAGAAACTTAGCAAAAGTTGTGAATTGCCGCTTGAACATTTACTTTAGTACAGAATCTAATATTCCATACCTTGCACCTGAAATACCGTTTACTACTGGCATTGTTGCTGACTTTATTCATTTTCTGCTCCCAAACAATTTTTGGCCAGTCCAAAGCAACGTCAACTGATACCGCAACCAAATTAACCATTATTAAAAGGAATTAGGTCCAATTTCTTTACGGCAGGTTAATTTTATTTACTCAATCGTTTGTGTTATGGCTAATTGCTTTGCATTCTTGGAGTTTGCCGCGCTTATGAAATTGTTTAATCTATGAACGAAAAGGTTGCCACCTTTACCTGCACGCATTCTACCAGTTTGCCTGAAATCCTCCATAAACTGAATTGCACCCTTGCACTAAGCACTTATCAGGCAGGGAAGGTAGTGCTGATCAGTGCCATCAATCCAACTCGCCTGATACAACTACCCCGGACATTCCCCAAACCGATGGGCATTGGCATAAGTGCTAAGAGTTTGGCGATTGCCACGCTAACAGAAGTAATGGTTTTTAATAATGCCAGCCGAATGGCACCAAATTATCCACAACAACCCAATACCTATGATGCTTTATTTCTGCCCAGGGCCACCTACTTTACAGGAGAAATAGACATTCATGACTTGCATTGGATCGGAGACATACTGCTTGCCGTAAACACAAGGTTCAGCTGTCTGGCTACGATCGACCACCATTTCAGTTTTACACCGCTTTGGAAACCTTTTTTTATTTCCCGGATTTCTCCGGAAGATCATTGCCACTTAAACGGTGTTGCCTTCGAAAACGATTCACCAAAATATGTAACGGCTCTGGGTCAAACCAACGTGGCGGAGGGATGGCGGACCAACAAAGATAAGGGGGGAATTGTCATGGATGTTCCTTCCAATTCCATTGTTGCAGAAGGTTTATCCATGCCGCACTCGCCGAGGATTTACAACAATAAACTCTATCTGCTCGAGTCGTCTTCAGGGAATTTGGTTTGTATCGACCCTATGAACGGGAAAAAAGAAATCATCGTGTCGTTGGATGGCTTTGCCAGGGGAATGGATAAAATAGGCGATTTTCTGTTCATCGGATTATCAAAACTCCGGAAAAAATCCACCACTTTTAACGATCTTCCCATTGCGAAAAAATCTCTTTTTTGTGGGATTGTAGTAGTCCACCTTCCCACGGCAAGGATTGTTGGCCACCTGAAATATGAGAACAGCGTCGAAGAAATCTATGATGTGAGGATCATGGCTGGCATGAGACGACCGGGCCTGGTGAGCGCCCAAAAAGCCGAACACAGGTTGGCACTTACTACCCCTGAAGAAGATTACTGGGCTATCCTAAAATCGGAACTTAAAGAAGAACTAAAAAATGATCCGGCAGGAAATATTGACCAAACTTAAAGAAGAGATCGCCGAAGAAACGGGTTTGGCAATCGCCGAAATTGACGATTCCGCCACGTTTTTTTCACTGGGATTAAATTCCATCAGCGCCGTTTACATCTTAGACAAACTGGAAAAAGAATTAAAAGTGGAAATGAACCCTTTATTTTTTTGGGATTACCCAACTGTGGAGCTTTTTGTGGATTACATCGCATCACTAAAAACAAAATGAGCAGCCCTGTTCTCTGGCGACCTTTGGACCCAGCCAATATTCGAGATCCGTATGAGATGTATCAACGCCTGAGGGCTGCCGAACCCATTCACCAGGCACAAACCCGGGAATTTATCATTACCCGTTATGAGGATGTGAAGGCAATACTGAAGAGTCAATCCTTTCAAAGTGGCAATCGGTTAGAGTGGCTGAAAAGGGGCGTACAATATTTTGACAGTAAGGATGAAGATTTCAGGGCAATTTACCAGGCAATGAATTCTTTTATTCTCATGCTGAACGATGAACATCATCTGCGAATCCGCAACTTCGTTACCAAAACCTGGAATGATCATGAAGTTGATCACATCATTAAGACCAATATTGAAACCATTCTCGGCCAAATTAAAACCAACGATCTTGATTTTGTTGCCGCCTATGCACAACCGCTTCCGGTGCTTACCATATCCCATATACTGGGAATTCCTGTAACGGATTGCCGATACCTGATTCA
>JAYSOP010000506.1:0-3066 GCA_043722905.1 Chryseolinea sp. | reverse complement strand
GCGCAAAGGATGCATCCATTGGAGGCGCATCAGATTGTGGTGCACCTCCGCCTTTGGCGATTTTCCAAGCCCGTACATCGGTGTACCAGCGACCATTGTATTCGCGGCTTTCGATATTGATAGAGGCGGTTACTTTTTCGCCTATGTTAATTCTGTTTTCATCCACCTTCTCACCCCACAATGACAAGCAGACTTTTTTGGGGAATTGCCCGGGGGTTTCTAAAATGAATTCCTGTTTTTTCCAAACTCCATTTTTTCCCTGGCCTGTTTGCAAGGGCAAAAGACTGACTACTACTCCTGTTATTTCCATATTATAAACTAACTATTAATTGATGTAACATTACAAAAGTCGCGACAGATCAAGTTCGAAGCCCGGAAGCACGGTTTCTCCGTTGAGATGCGCGTGGAAGCTATCTATGGTGTAAGATTCTTCGTTGGGTTTATACACATATACCTTCTTTTCTATCGGATCTATAAGCCAGGCCAGTCGGCAACCGTTTAGAATCCAAACTTCCATTTTAGATTTTAACTGTTTCAGTGAATCCGATTTTGATCTTACCTCAATAACAAAATCAGGGGTTAAAGGGGCAAACTTCTCTTTTTGTTCTGCGGTTAAACTTTCCCATCTATCTTTTATTATAAAAGCAGCATCAGGCACTAAAACAGATTGATCTGGTAATTTGAATCCAGCCGAAGAATCAAATCCATAACCCAGATTTTCATTTTCCGTTACCCATTTGGAAAATGTGTAATAAATCTTTAGATGAATATTTCCGGTTAAGCTTCCTGAAGGAGACATAATTACTATTTGACCTTCACTATTTCGTTCAATCCGCAACGGATCATTTGCAGCACAAAACTGAAAAAATTCTTCATCGCTTAATTGTGTATCAGGTGGGAACTTCAATATAAAGCTTTCCATATTTCAAATTTAGCCAAAATTAAGTTAAGGACACCTCCTGCGTATAAATAGTTCCTACAGTACTCCACTCCTAATCTCATCCACTACCACAGGGTCAAGGAGTGTAGTAACATCCCCAATATTATTTGTATCACCTTCAGCTATTTTCCGCAAAACTCTACGCATAATCTTTCCCGATCGGGTTTTGGGTAAACCACTCACAAATTGAATTTTATCGGGCTTGGCAATCGGGCCTATAATTTTAGAAACCGTTTCCCGGATTTCGTTGCGGAGCTTATCTTCTTCTTTTGGTTTATCATAGCAAATGACAAAGGCATAAATTCCCTGCCCCTTTACATCATGCGGATAACCGACTACTGCCGTTTCGCAGACTGCCGGATGTTCGTCAATGGCACTTTCAATTTCCGCAGTACCCATGTTGTGGCCTGATACAATAATAATGTCATCTACACGGCCCGTAATTCTGTAGTATCCTTCTTCATCGCGCTTGCATCCATCGCCTGTAAAATATTTCCCCGGGAAGGTTGAGAAGTACGTATCCTTAAATCGTTGATGATCTCCATAAATCGTTCGTGCCATTGACGGCCATGGGAATTTAATGGTGAGTCTGCCTTCTACTTCATTTCCCGTAAGTTCTTTTCCGTTTTCATCCATGATGGCGGGCTGAACTCCCGGTAACGGAAACGTTGCGTGAGCCGGTTTTAATTTCGTTACATGCGCAATGGGTGAAATCATAAAACCACCCGTTTCGGTTTGCCACCAGGTATCCATAATGGGGCATTTTCCTTTTCCAATATTTTTATCATACCAGTGCCAAGCCTCTTCGTTGATTGGCTCCCCCACTGTACCCAATACTTTTAATGAGGACAGATCATGCTTCTCAACAAAACTCAACGGTGCTTTTTCTAATGACCTGATAGCCGTTGGGGCTGTATAAAAAATATTCACCTTGTGCCGTTCAATGACTTGCCAAAATCTTCCCCAATCAGGCCAGGAAGGAATGCCCTCAAACATAACCGTGGTAGCACCAGCGGATAATGGACCATACAAAATATACGAATGGCCGGTAATCCAGCCTACATCGGCAGTACACCAATAGACCCCCCCCACCTCACCCCTGCCCCTCTCCCCAGGGAGAGGGGTGTACGAGGTACGAGGACGGGGTGAGGGGCGTGGGGTGTATTGAAAAACCGTTTTAAAAGTATAGTCAGTATAAACCATATAGCCACCGCAGGTGTGTACCATGCCTTTTGGTTTACCCGTAGAGCCTGAAGTGTAAAGGATAAAAAGTAAATCCTCCGAGTCCATCTCTTCCGCCACACAGATTGCATTTACTTTTTTGATTTCTTCTTGCCACCACACATCACGACCATGTTTCATCGTGACAGTTGACTGGGTGTGTTTCAGTACAATTGTTTTTTGAACAGTCGGGCAATTTTTCAATGCTTCATCCACGATTGCTTTTAAGTCAATTTTTTTATCACCGCGAACTGCACCATCTGTGGTCAGCACTAACATACAACCCGAATCATTAATGCGATCAATCAGCGATCCGGAAGAAAATCCTGCAAACACAACCGAGTGTACTGCTCCTACTCGCGCACATGCTAACACGGCAAAAGCGAGTTCAGGGATCATCGGCATATATATACAAACGCGATCTCCTTTTTTTATGCCGTTTGCTTTTAACACGTTCGCTACACGGCATACTTGATCCAATAGTTGCTGATAGGTAAAATGTTTTGCTTCATCTTTTGAATCATTCGGTTCCCAAATCAATGCGGTTTGATTGGCGCGTTCTGGCAAGTGACGGTCGAGGCAATTTTCGGTTATATTTAACTTGCCTCCGATAAACCATTTTACTTCCGGTTTATTGAAATCCCATTCCAATACGTTGCTCCACTTTTTGCGCCATACGAAATCTTCTGCAATTTCAGCCCAAAAGGATTCGGGGGTTTCAACACTTTGCTTATATGCCTTTTGATAATCAGGATAAGAAGAAATAGGGTGCATATTTTAGTGTTTTTCTCAATTTAATGGATACAAGCCCTAAATTCAAAGGGATTATTTTAACGGTACAACTCTTCACGGAAACAATGTCATGATTTTGGAAGATTACAAGAATCTCACAGGAACATTTTCTG
>JAYSOP010000505.1:0-1569 GCA_043722905.1 Chryseolinea sp. | reverse complement strand
CCTTGTAAAGAAAGAACTGGTTTCTCTCCTGGTCCGAATCCCTGAGAAGCCACTGAATGTGGTCTTCCAATTCCTTAATCTGCCTGAGCTGTCTTTGATCGGCATCAAATGATTTTCTCGTGTCCAACGGTACCCCTGCACGCTTCACCAATGAATTAGCCTGCCCAAGCAATCCAACGAATTTTTGCAAGGCGATTTCCGACCCAAAGGCGACTGGTTTATTTTTTTCACCACTGATCAGCTGCACTTCCTGGAATCCTGGCCGGATCAAATTTTGTATTCGGTTGTACTCCCTTTCAACGGATTTAAATTCGGGTGTCTGCAATCTGCCTTTATATCCGGTATAGGTCCATGTATGAATTTTTCTGATCTCGTCACCTGGTTTAACTAACTGTTCAACTATTTCAGGAATGGCACTATGCTCGATAATCAACGGGCGCGGAGCAATGAGGGAAGCGATCTCAGCATCTCCGAATTCCGAAAGAAGTCCCCACACATTGCGGTAAATAGGTTCATCCCAAACCCGATCGCGGGAATTAAAATAGCCACTTACCAGGACCGCGTCAATTCTTTTATCAACTGCCGCAGCGTAGAGTGCCAAAAGTCCTCCTTCATGGTAACCTGCCACACCGATTTTCACAGCCTGGTCTGTTGATTGCTTAAACCAATCAACAGCCGACAATATTTTCTGTACTTCAAATCCAATGATATGCCGCCCCATATGAAATGCCTGTCTGTAAATCCACTCGCGATGGGTTTGCTGCTGCATCATGCCTGAAAATAAAAACGTTCTGTTAACCAGTACAGGAATTAAGACCTGAAATCCATTCTCAGCAAGGCGACGGGCAAATTGTGATTGCTCAGGGATGCCTTTAGAAAGTCCGACGAGCTGTTCAGGAGTTTGGTCAGCATCAGGGAGGGCAATGATATTGCCGCGTGGTTTTATTTTTGGTTGTAACAGAAGACCCTCACCATGAACTCTGTTTAACACTGGCCAACGAACCTGATAGATTCGGTAATTCGATGTCTCTGCTACAAGTTCGGAATCATTGTTAATGGAATATTTTTCCATCAACACCCCTGGGTGCTTTTCTGAGATGCCAGAATTGTAGTTGTGTACCGGGTCGTTCTTGTCCTGGAGACCGATGATTTCCATGAACGTCTTCCGATTGACTTCAACTGAATTTTCATATGCTTCCTTTGAACTGAAATCCCTTTTCCACAATTTCTCGCGGTGATCCGCAGATCTTTTTATTTTCACATCAATAAAACGATGGGCGCCATCCAGAATTTTAATAGACAAATCCCCCTCCGATACCAGCAGTTTTGTACCCGGCATCACCTCCGGCAACTGCTGATAAGGATAAGAATTTCCTGGTTGTTCCTGCAATGGATAGCCCTCTGCACCTGCCAGAATGCAAAGCATTAGAATTATGCTGATCAGGATTTTATTCATTGGTTGTGAGTTGTCATTAACACGATCATATTTTGTACCCTACCTACTACGTTGCTACCCGTAATCCTACCCCCACCTTAATATCCCGCCCCCTTATATCCCTATATCCTTAT
>JAYSOP010000504.1:0-2173 GCA_043722905.1 Chryseolinea sp. | reverse complement strand
TTTCAGGATACGTTGCTTAAGATCTTGTACAAAGATCATGCATGGGCGCCGCGGGTTCCTAAACCGGAAACTTTTTCTAAAATCGATCTGACCCGGGCTTTGGAGATATATAAAGAACGTTTTGGAGACGCCAATGGGTTTACCTTCGTCCTGGTAGGAAAATTTGATATGGCAACGATAAGACCCCTGCTTGAGACATACCTGGGCAGTTTGCCCTCTACTGGAAAAGCTTCCACGTTTAAGGACGTCGGTTTGCGCCCGGCAAAAGGACCTTTCAAAAAGGAATTCAAAAAGGGGACTGAACAAAAAAGTCTCGTCCGGATGTTCTGGAACGGCGAAGCAAAATATTCAGAAGCGGAACACTTTAAGGTTCAGGCGCTGTCGGAAGTAATGAACATTAAAATTATAGAAACCTTGCGCGAGGAATTAGGCGGAGTGTATGGAGCGGGTATGTACGGCAGCATGAACAAATACCCGTATAACAGTTATTCACTTGGTGTATCCATTCCTTGCGGTCCCGAAAATGTTGATAAGCTTGTTGCAGCGGCCCTCGCAGAAAGTGATAAGGTAAAAGCAAACGGTCCATCGGAAGCAGATCTCAATAAGGTGAAAGAAACATGGAAGCAACAGTATCTGGTCAACATAAAAGACAATAGTTTCTGGGCACGGCAGATTTTGAGTAGCATTGAAATGGGGACCGATCCGGCCGAAGTGCTCACCTATCAGAAACGAGTCGATGCGTTGACAACAAAAGATATTAAAGACGTCGCAAATAAATATCTGGACATGAAGAACTACGCCCAGTTCGTTTTAAACCCTGAATGATCATTAGTTAAATTATTGAACAGGTAAGACTTAGGTATCGAATGTCTTGTCAACTATTTCGGAAAGTGGATTTTATTCGTGGATGTGGAATCGTCCCGTTGCGAAAATCTATTTCGCTCCGAAGCAACTCCCCAGGAAAACTTCACGAAAGTTAAGGACTTTCGTGAAGTTGATGCCCGGTAGTGATCAGGTGCTCAGAATAAGATCAATTGCTGAAAAATTTCGGTGTGTTTGGAAATTTCTGCTTCGAGAAAACTTTCCGAAAGTCTTAAACTTTCTGAAAGCGGATTGAGTGATGGCATGTCGGTGTTTAGTTGACAATTTTTCGATTGACAAAGCTGAAAGGCCGCCATAGCCCTGCGCTTATAGAGCGTTCGATACCAATGTCCTCCCTTCAGGGCTTAGCTTAAGAAAGCTGCAGTGAAATTAAAGACGACTTACTTTATGCAAGAAGTTCAATTGGAATTCCGAAAGCACCAACAGCATAACCCATTACAAAGGTTCTCAATCTCGTTACTATTATGCAGTGCTGTGTGGTGCCTGGAACAGAGGGCTCACAAGTTGTTTCAAAAAAAAGTTAATGGATTCGGCCTTTTCTAGAAAAAAAAGATCAGGTCAAAAAAAAACCCTCAGGCGACTCCCGAAGGCTTTTAGATACAGAAGAGTGTTTTGAGACTATTCGTAACGCAATGACTTTATCGGGTTTACCATCGCGGCTTTAAACGAACGGTATCCAACGGTTAACACGGCTATCACTAAAGTAATAGCCAGACCGATAATGAATACCGCCGGGCCAATGGTGATTTTGTACGCAAAACCTTCCAGCCACTTGTTCATCAGAAACCAGACGAACGGGGCCGCCAGCAAAAATCCGATGACTATCAGCTTCACGTATTCTTTGGAAAAAAGTAAAACAATACTCTCAACGGACGCGCCCATGGCTTTGCGTACACCAATCTCTTTTGTCTTTTGATTGGCCATAAATGTCGCTAATCCGAACAATCCTAAACATCCAATAAAAATTGCCATGGAAGTAAATACGGTTAACAAGATTGACATTTTTTGTTCCCCTTCATAAAACTCCCGTATGTGCTCATCCAGAAACTGGTAGTCGAAGATGTGTTCAGGATAAGCAGCTTCCCATTTTGTTTTAACATCAGAAAGGATAGTCTTGAGTTGTGATTGATTGATCTTAAGGGATAAGGTTCGGTAGCCTCCGATGTCATTCATGAGCACCGTTGGTTCAAGTGGCTCGTGTAAGGACACCGTATGAAAATTTTTGACTACGCCAACGATCGGGAGGTTTCTGCCCCACATCTTCATTCGCTTTCCGATGATGTCCTGCAGA
>JAYSOP010000503.1:0-3245 GCA_043722905.1 Chryseolinea sp. | reverse complement strand
TGAGGCCGTGGGATTGCTGGTAAAATATTCACTTGAAAAAAACATGGTACCCCGCATGGTCAGAGAAGAAAAAAGTCAACTCGAAGCATTTCAGAATTTTATCCGGGCGCAGGGAATTGAAACGCATTGGCCAAAAAAAGGTCCATAGTCAATGACTCCTTGTTTATCTGGAAAAATTCTTCTTCGCATGCTGAGATTATACTTTGTATACCCTCTCCTCTGGGGCGGGAAATTCCGCTATAAAATCCTTACATGATGATAAAAGGTGACGTGACGAACCATGCTACAGGAAAGTTTGAATTACATTAAAAAGCATTAATCAGGAAACCCATTAGGATTTATTTGAGATTTCACAGAATTTAGGAGATCATTCAATTTCGCCACCTGGAGTATCGAGTGGACCGTCGACCAACTAATAACACTTACCTACTAACTATGAAAACAGAACATGAATCAGGAACCAACAGAAGAGAAGCTCTAAAATTGATGGGGGTAGGGTCTGCGGCAGGTCTTTTAGGACTGTTTGGTAGTAACTCTGCACTGGCCAGTGATAAAGTCACGCCTTCCTACGCGAAAGGACTTCCGCCCGTGAAGATTAAAAACATAAAAGCGATTGCTACCGCACCGCAAGGATCGAATCTCATTGTATTAAAAATAGAAACAACTGAACCGGGATTGTATGGCTTAGGGTGTGCTACTTTTACTCAAAGGGCATTTGCTGTCGTAACGGCTATCAATACTTATCTGAATGAATTGTGCATCGGACGAGATGTAGATAACATTGAAGACATGTGGAATTCCATTTATGTGAGTTCATACTGGCGGAATGGCCCGGTGTTAAACAATGCCTTGAGTGGTTTGGATCAGGCGCTGTGGGATATCAAAGGCAAGCGCGCGAACATGCCTGTGTATCAATTATTGGGAGGTAAGTCAAGGTTTGCTGTTCCATGCTACACCCATGCGAATGGAAAGACGCCTGAAGAAGTCGCAGATGATGTTTTAAAAATTATGGAAAGGGGATTTAAATATATCCGCGTTCAGCAGGGCGGTTATGGTGCAGTTGGCAGTGTTACTGCGAAACCGGACTTCAAGGAAGCGGGCTTCGGTGGGGAGACAGATAATTTTATGGACGAAAGAGTATATCTGAAGTCGGTACCAAAAATGTTTGAGATGGCGCGCAAACGCTGTGGAGAAGAGATTGAATTGCTGCACGATATACACGAACGTGTACAGCCTATGGATGCTATCAACATGATAAAACAACTGGAGGACTATAATCCATTTTTCATTGAAGATCCCTTCTCACCGGAGAATATGGAATGGTTTAAGCAGCTCCGTATGAGTACTTCAGTCCCCATTGCTATGGGCGAATTGTTTAATAATATTAATGAGTTTAAGATGCCTATGGTGAATCAATGGTTTGATTTTATCCGCGTGCATGTTTCACAAATCGGTGGCATTACGCCTGCCATGAAGATTGCTAAACTGGGTGAGTGGTTCAATATTAAAACGGCATGGCATGGACCCGGAGATGTTTCTCCTGTCGGACATGCTGCAAATGCGCACATGGATCTGGCTGTCTGGAATTTCGGAATCCAGGAAGCGGTAAGCTTTTCAGATAAGATGCTGGAAGTTTTTTCCGGTTGCCCGACAATGAAGAATGGCTACATGTCAGTAAATGAAGTACCGGGCTTAGGCGTTGATATCAACGAAAAAGAAGCTGCGAAATATCCGATCACTACAAAATCCAACTGGCAGGTGAGAAAAAGAGATGGGACGATTATCAGACCGTAAAAATTGTGTTTTGGTTTTCTGTAATCGGTGTTGGTTAAATAATAGGTTTGGCTAACAGTGAATGGTTACCATTTTTATGACTGGCCGTCAATTATGTCCCCATGAAAACCGCTGAGACGTTATGAAGTTCCATACCTTTTTGTGTGAGCACTTGCGGCGGAAAATAGTTTAGGATTGCTGGCAGGGCGCTACTGAGGAGGAAGCGTGTGCATGTAAGTTTGGAGGAGATTTTGGACCGAGACTAATGGTCATATTCTTTGGCGCTTTTCGCAATTCACTCACATAGTTTGCAGAACGATTCATCAAAATGGAACGCGGGAAATCCACACCGGAGAGTGGAAACGCTTTTGATGGTAGAATTTATGGTGCCATTTCCCAATAGGTAGAAATGGTCGAAGGGTTAATATTTTCCAACTGTTTGCGGAGACATCCCAGGCAGTTGAGTGTAGGAATTTCCGTTCTTTTCGCTTTTAAGCGACATTAATTTAGCTTAAATTGTGGGGTTATAGCATCAAATTGATATAATTGAATGCGGATTTACCTTACCTGTATCGCCTTATTTTTTATTGGCCTATCGCTTGCGCAGGTTCCGGGTTCTATTATTGATCCCGTAATACCTGTTGTAAATCCCATGAACCCTAATGGGGATGGTTTCATCACCTCAACCGGTACCGCCTTTCCTGCCGGGAGTGTAGATGAAACCAAATTTGAATTGCCTTTTTTGCCTATTGGGCAATATCAAAATGAACCCGGGGATGACAATCAAGCCTTATCAGATTGTGAATTATATGATTTGGTGAATGATGTCGCCAATAACGCAGAGTCAGCGTATTATTATTATAATGATCCTGACGGAGTAGCCGATAACGGTGATGAGCTGATTTTCTTCAGGTTCCGGGGGGGCAAGTATTCAAACGGCTCCGCTTCATTTAGTGTTTTATTGGATCTCGATAATAAATTTGGCTTCTCAGGTACGGAATCTGATCCTAATGCGGTAGTAGGAAATCCTGGTTTCGAAAAGGAAATTGGCGTATATCTCTCTAACGGGTCACAAGGTGGTGTGTGGGTTTTTAATGTTGATGGAATGAATACCGCCACCGTGGTTAATAATTCTTATCCGCTGACGTCACATTATCAAATGTCCTATGGCTTGAATCAGGATCCCATTTGCAGCGCCCGGATTCCCGCTTTCGTCGACATGTACGTTCCTTTCTCTACGCTTGGAATACCTTCTTCCGCACCGTTCAGAATGGCGGTTGCTGCGAATGAAGATATAGGCAGTTCGCTGGGTGGCGGTGCAGTTGATATTGGCGGCGTAAATGGCAATATAATTCCAAACGATGATGACCAGTTCATCGCTGCGATCAATAATTTCACCACTATTTCTACAGGCAGTGGTTCCAACCAGGCACCAATCGGCATAAATGCCACCGTAGCACGAAATGAAAACT
>JAYSOP010000502.1:0-2274 GCA_043722905.1 Chryseolinea sp. | reverse complement strand
CATTATTTTTATTTGTCTTCAGTTTCTATGTTAAAGCCCAGTTAGGGATTACCAGCGACTCAATCCGAATTGATGGTCACAACAGAACCTTCCATTTTCAAAAGCCACGATCAACAAAGTCAAACGGAAGTTTGATGTTTGTACTTCATGGTTCAGGAGGTAGCGGAAAGACAAATGTCGCGCGTGACCACGAAACTTCAGGAAAAGGCGTCAGCCGAGAGCTTTCTTCTGGTTTACCCCGATGGTTATAAAAAATTCTGGAATGAATGCCGCAAAACTGCAAGTTCAGAAGCCAATATTGAAAACATTGATGAGATGGTTTTTTTTGATGCAATGATTAATTATTTTAAAATGAACTATCGCATTAATGATCGGCAGGTTTTTGCCATTGGGACCTCCGGCGGAGGGCACATGGTTTACAAACTTGCACTGCTTACGCGGGGAAAGTTCAGGGCTATCACAGCGATCATCGCCAATCTTCCCGATGATGAAAATATGGATTGTGCAGGTGTAAATGCCCCGTTGCCTGTAATGGTCATCAATGGTACAGATGATCCGGTGATCCCTACAATGGAGGTCTCATGCAGGCAAATAATTTTAAGGCAGGGACTGTGCGCTCAACAGAAGAAACATTTCGGTACTGGGCGGACCTTGCAGGGTATAGTGGCGAGCCTGTTAAAGATGTTTTACCGGATTCTGATACCACAGACGGAAAACTTATTGAGCGTTACCTGTATCAGAAACAGAATAAGCCGGAGGTTGTTCTTCTAAAAGTCGTGGGGGGTAAACACGATTACCCAAGGATATTGATGTTCACCTGGAAGCTTGGGCGTTTTTCAAAAGACAGATGAAGCAAGCGAAATAGCCCTCGTCATATATTTACCTGGGTTTAATAAATATGGAATTTAATATATTTCCTTTAGGATACCGGTTGCCGGTTTACTGAAAAAAAAGTAACTCCATGCTCACGGAATGCGGCGTTACAGAAAACTTATCCCTAATAAATTTTAATTCCTTCGTAGACTCTCCTCCGCCCAATGGGATCCTTCCCTCCTTCGCTGACTACGGCGGGCAAAGCGCTCCGCGCATTTCTTCCCGCTTGCCTTGCGCTGGATATCGATTTACAGGGGGATATGGTCCCGCCATATGCATGTGTAGCCATAGCCTTCGCGCCTTACGCATATCAGGCACTGACCCGATTTGAGTTTGTCGCGGAGGTGGCTGGCCTCCCCTTGAATCCGATATCCAGAATGGTGGTAGTGCGGAGGCGAGTGCGAGCGAAGGATCTCGTCAATGCAAGGGCGTATTCCTTTTGGTCCTACAGACTGAATAGAGCCCAAACTCTGACACAGCAAAGTTTCCAGCCTCAATCGCATTCAACGGTATCGCTATTAACTTTTAATTTGATGTTGCCTTATGGGTAATATAATTATGAAAGAGGCACCCTCGTTTTCCTTTCCCTCGGCAAAAATCAGTCCGTCATGTTTTTCTATAATCTTTTTGGTGACCGCTAGCCCTATTCCCGTACCTTCATACCCTTCACCATGAAACTTTTTAAAAATATCAAATAATTGTTTAGCGTATTCCTGGTCAAAGCCAATACCACTATCTTTAACAACGATCCTGCAATATTTGCCTTTTCTGCTTTCCGTGGATGTAACAGGGATGGTATCGACAAATTCACAAGAAATTTCTATTCGTGAATCGCCTTCGGCCTTACTGAATTTAATTGAATTACTAATCAAACTATAAAAAACCTGACGCATTTGATCCGGTACTGCTTCTATTACTGGGAGATCAGCCACTACAAATTTTATTTTCTTTTCAATAATAAGCAGATCTAAATCTGAAAATATTTCTTTTATGATTTCATTTAAGTTGGTTTGGGTAACCGTAGCTGGGTATGCTAACCTTGAATAGGTAAGTAAGTCTCTTAGTAAAGTACTAATGCGAATACTTGAGGCCAATATTCGAATCAGGTATTCATTTGGAATTTCTCCTTCTAAAAACTCCTTTAGTTTAGTTCCAAGAATGTGAATCTTCCGGGTTGGCTCTTGCAAATCATGGGTTGCAACATATGTAATTTGCATTAACTCATTGTAGGTTTCTTCTAATTCTGTTTTACTTTTAAGCAGGGCATCTGTTCTTTCTATAATTTTTTTCTCCAGCGTTGCTGTCAACGCTTGTAGGGTACGCTCCACAATCGCATTCCTGAATCTTTCGGCTACTGCCAATTCATCAGCAGGCCAGGGAATGCAAGTATTTCTTACCGTT
>JAYSOP010000501.1:0-6532 GCA_043722905.1 Chryseolinea sp. | reverse complement strand
GTGTCCTGAAAAAAATTAATGTTCAGTGACAGGCATGAAGGCAGATAGCCCACCACAGCCAGAAAAAAGAAAACCGTTTTTCTCATATGAACAGAGTTGATAATTTTCTAAACGCCCACAATATCCACGGGCTTATTTTACCAGGGACTTGTCGTACAGCCTTTCGTGTATTCTTTTCAAATAATCTTCCGGCATCTTCACTACTTTGCGATCATATGTCATCAAACCATTTGTTTCAATCTCCACATCCGTAGTTTGTGTATAGATGGCAGCGGACAAGCCCTTCTCAATCAATGATGGAATACGCTCTATAAATTCTTCATATTTCCGAAGCAATTCTGTTTTGTTTGTAAAACTCTGATATCCCCAATTATTTTTATCCTGCCACGTATGACCTTCTACAGGTAAGCCAAGTCCACCGTATTCCCCCAATACAATGATCTGCTCTTTGCCAAATAATTCGGGGTCTGGCATAACGGGCTCCGGATAGTTGTGCAAATCGAGGATATGACCCGATGGATAAAAATTTCCTCCGCTGGCACCATTTACCAAACGCGTCGGGTCATAGGCCATCGTCCATTCAACAATTTCTTTGGTTTTAAATTGTCCCCAGGCCTCATTGAAGGGTACCCAAACAACAATTGAAGTAAAATTCATGGTGGCATCCATAATGGCCTTCCATTCTTTGCGATAAATATTTTCAGATTCCGGAGTTCTTTGTTTGGATGTAGCCATTCCGATAATGCCAGGACGAGAATCCCAACGATTTCCCATGTCGCCACTTGGCATATCCTGCCACACCAGCATTCCCGATTTATCACAATGATAATACCAACGTGCGGGCTCAACCTTCACATGCTTGCGTATCATGTTGAATCCCATCTGCTTTGTTTTTTCGATATCAAATTTCAAGGCCTGATCGGTGGGAGCCGTGTACAAACCATCTGGCCACCAACCCTGATCCAGCGGACCGTACTGAAAAAGAAATTCATTATTCAACAGCATCCGCTGGATCCCATTGCCATCAGGTGCCATGGAGATTTTCCGCATTCCAAAATAACTTCGCACCTCATCAATGGTTTTACCTCCACGCATTATTGTGATTCGGACATTGTACAAAAATGGATCGGCCGGCGACCACAGCCTGGGATTCGGTATCGCCAGGGTAACCTTCAGTGAATCGGTGTCCTGCTCAGCTATCTTTTGGGTTCCGTCCCATGCAGACATTTTTAGCCGGTCTCCTGCCTGTACATTTTTTACAGCAGCGTGAAGTGATACCGTTTTCTGATCAATGTCTGGGACAAGTCTTGTGAATTCAATATACGTCTTCGGAACCGCTTCCAACCATACAGTTTGCCAGATACCTGTAACGGATGTATACCAAATACTCTTGGGAGTTTTGACTTGTTTACCGCGCGGTTGTGGTCCCTCATCGCTAGGGTCCCAGACCATAACTTTAATTTCCTGAGCCCCGGATTTTTTCAGTGCATCGGTGATGTCGAAATAAAAAGGATCATAACCGCCCGTGTGGGTTCCGACCTTCATACCATTTACCATAACATCGCATTGCCAGTCAACAGCGCCAAAATGCAGCAAAATGGTTTTGCCTTTAAATTCCTTTGGAAGCGTAACGGTATGCCTATATAATAAAACATTTTCTTTCGAAACGCTTTTGCCTATCCCCGAAAGGGATGACTCAACGGCAAACGGAACAAGGATCTTCCCATCATAATCCGTCACCTCTGGCGTCTGCTTCGCCTTGATTGCGTAATCCCACAGTCCGTTCAAATTCAACCAACTGTCACGGATCATCTGTGGTCGCGGATATTCCGGCAAGGGTGTGGCTGCACTGACTTGTTCGGCCCAGGCGGTTGAGATCTTACCTTCAACAATTTTCCATGGAGTGGTTTGGGCGTTTGCCCCAAGAACCAGAAAAGTGATTAAAAACAGCAGGGAAAATTTCCTCATATATATAGTCGGAATAAGTTTACAACTATCAATTACGCTAAAAAAACAGGGGAACTGAACCCCTGAGCCTATTATTTTTTACCCAAAGGAGTTAAATGCCCTGTACTGCCGGGGATAACCTTCAGATTCAACAATTCTAAACGGACATCCTCAAATTCACAATCCTTGTAGAATTTAACCCCCCTGATTTTCTGCCGTTGTTTGTGACTTAACATGTCTATTCACTTCAACCTTGCACGACGTTGTGTTTTGGCCCAGACAATAATTTTTGGAGTAGAGCCTTCGGATGTGGCGGCACTTAACACAGCAAAATAGTTTATCATTTGGCCGTTGCCTATAAGTTTTTCTAAGCAATTCCCGCAGCCCTACTGACAGAGGTCATTAATGTAGCAAAGAATACATCGCAACGATTCGGGTAAATCATCTTAATCGTCATCACCTGAGGGTTTCTTTATAGCCTGTCCTAAATTTACGGGTTCACCAAAATCCGGATTACCGTCTGTCGTCCAGGTGAATTGCTGAATGCGAGGAGAACGGTTGTTTCCACATCCCTGCCCGGCGGCCGGATTCGCATGGTAGATTATCCAGTCTTCGGTGCCGTCTGGTGACTTAAAGAAACTATTATGTCCGGGTCCAAACGCCTGGGCCGATGGATCTTTTTCAAAGATTGGTTTAGAAGATTTTAACCATGAAGAATATTCCATGATGTTAGAGCTCGAATCGGTTGAAAGCATCCCCAATGAATAATCATCCGTCCAGCAACCACTTGCTGAATAAATAATAAATAGTTTGCCGTCATGCATGAGATATTGTGGAGCTTCATTGATGGCCGGAGTTGCACCTTTCAATTCCCAGTCAAGATCCGGTTTCGATAAAAGCATTCTTTCGCCCTCCGCAGTCCATGGGTTTGTCAGTTTAGCAATGTAAATATCCTGACGTCCATTCACATCACCTTCCCAGCCAGACCATAGGTAATATAGCTGCCCCTGGTGTTCAAAGGCTGTTCCGTCGATCGCCCATTTATCCCCAGGCAATTCAAGCTCACCTTTATTCAGCCACGTGCCTGTAAAAGGATCCTCGGATTCATTTTCCAAAACCCACATGCGGTGGTTTTCATTTACGCCATCATCGGCCGCGTAATAGAAATACCACTTTCCATTGAGGTCATGAATTTCAGGTGCCCAGATGTTTTTTGAATTCATTCCTGCGGGTGGGGGTGTCCAGATAGTTTGTACCTCTGCATTCCTAAGGTCACTCATTTTTTTTGTCCGGTATAATCTCAGGTTTCGGCCTGTAGTGTGGGTCACGTAATACCAGCCGTCTTTTTGCGTCACCCAGGGATCCGGACCGGAGGATAAAAGGGGATTGGTAAAGGTATTATCCTGTTCAGGATTGACCTGGTTTTCCCTGCACTTTACCGACAGAAGGATAAGGAGCAACGGTATAGATATTGGCAACAAGGAAAATTGCATCATACTTTATCTTTGATGATCCGTCGATAATTCCAGAAGTTAAGGTTTTCTGACCTTCACACAAACCATTTTATTATTGGGCTAAAGCCCTGGTTTTTGTGGGCCTAAGGAATAAACTAGCTACAATAGTGGCAATTGTCCATCGGTCCATCGAAGATACAAAAGAAGATCTCACTGATTTTAGAGGTGAGGTCTTCTTAAATGAATTTATTGGTCTGGTCTGGTCGAGCTACTTCCTTACGCTAAATTTATAAGTTGTTTGGGTACTATACGTTTGTCCAGGATTTAGAACTACAGAAGGAAAAGTCCTTTGGTTAGGTGAATCCGGAAAGTGTTCTGTTTCCAGACAAAAGCCTGTACGCTGATGATAGACAACATTCCCTTTCCCTGTTAAAGATCCATTGAGAAAATTACCAGTATAAAATTGAACACCAGGTTCGGTGGTATGCACGGTCATTTCAATTCCTGAGGCTGAATCATAGACAACCGCCGCCTGCTTTAATCCTTCTCCGTTGATCACCCAGCAATGATCGTAGCCTTTTCCAAACTTAATCTGCTCATGGTCTGCGTTAATGCGCTCACCGATCGTAGTGGGTTTACGAAAATCGAATGGTGTATTGGCGACTTCCATTAATTTTCCAGTGGAAATTAACGCGGCATCTACCGCGACGATCTTATCTGCATTGATAGCCATTTCATGACTAAGGATATCGCCCTTACCTCCATTGAGATTAAAGTAAGTGTGCTGGGTTAAATTAAGGATGGTCTTTTTATCGGTAGTTGCCTTGTAGTCAAATTTGATCATGTTATCATCCGTCAGGGTGTAAATCACCTCGGTCTGTAAATTGCCCGGATAACCTTCTTCCATGTCTTTGCTTAGATAAGATAGTTTGAGGGCTACACCGTTTTCGACGGATACTTTTTCAATGTTCCAGAAAACTTTATCGAAACCTTTAGTGCCACCGTGCAAATGGTTGCCGTTATTATTTTGAACGAGCGGATAGGTCTTCCCATCGAGCGAGAATTTTCCTTTCGCTATGCGATTGCCATAGCGACCGACGAGCGCTCCGAAGAACGGATTGTTTTTTTCATAAGCAGCAAGAGAGTCATATCCCAGAATAACATCAATAGGATTCCCGTCTTTATCAGGGGCGATGAGGGAAACAATAATGCCCCCATAGTTCATTACTTTCATCGTCATCCCTTTACCATTGCTCAAGGTGTACAGGGAAATGGCGGTACCATCTTTGAGGTTGCCGAAAGGTTCCTGGGTAATGGCCGGCTTGGATGCTTCATCAACTGACGCGCCATCGGTGGGTTGATTTTCTGATTTAGGGTTACAACTCATCATAATAGAAAGGGCCAAGCATACAAAAGTCAGGCTGATTTTCATAAAAATTTAATTATTATAGTCACGTCAATTTTCGGCGTTAATCTGGATTCAAACGTGAAAATATGGAAAATTTATTCAACGGCGGTTTCGTGCGTGCCCGGTCGGGGGAAATGCGAGGTTCCAGCACATGATTAACTACACCCTTCCCACCCCATCGACTACCTTTACGCGGTAGGTTAGCATATCGATTGAGAATGCTTTTTTATAGGCGATTGTCTGATATCGGATAAAGGCTTCTATAAAATCATTTTTTACCAGGTTAATGGTGCATCCGCCAAAACCACCTCCCATCATCCTCGCTCCTAAAACCTCATTCAATTGTCCCGCTTCTTTTACCAGGAAGTCCAATTCCTGACAGCTGACTTCGTATAGCCGGGACAACCCTTCATGCGTTTCGTACATTTTTTTCCCAAACGCACTCAGGTCACCTTTCTCAAGATCTCTGCTGGCTTGTTGCACTCTCTGGATCTCCTGTACAACATATAGGCAGCGGTTAAAAACTTTGCCTGACAATTCAGACTTGTGTTTTTCCAACATAGTTAAAGACACATCGCGCAGACTTTTCACTTCCGGATAGTATTGGGTGAGAATATTAACACCAGAACTACATTCTTGCCTGCGCGTATTGTATTCCGTGTCTACCAGGGAATGCTTCACTTTAGTGTCGCATAAAATGATTCCGTATTCCTGAAGATTCAAGGGGAAATAATGATGCGTCAGCGAGCGACAATCCAAAAGGATGACGTGTCCTTCTTTTCCCATTACGCTGGCAAACTGATCCATGATTCCGCATTGTACCCCTACGAAATTGTGCTCAGCCCACTGAGCCATTTTGATCATTTTTAATTTTGGAACATCCAGGCCATTAACCTCATTAAGCGCAAATGCAAATCCACACTCCATGGCTGCGGAGGATGACATACCAGCGCCCAATGGAACGTCACCACCAAAAGCGCAATAAAAAGGTTTCACGGAATATCCATTGTTGATAAACTGAAACAATACGCCTAAAATATAATTTGCCCACCGAGGTTCCTTCACCGGCTTCGGATTCTGCAGATCAACTTCAAATCGTTCGTCATACTTCATTGAATAAAGAATGGTACGGTGGTCGTCTGAGGGCGAAATACCAAAAAAGAGTTCTTTGTCGATGGCTGCTGGCATTACAAACCCGTCGTTGTAATCTGTGTGTTCACCGATCAGATTGATCCGTCCCGGCGCGCGTACCATGAATGGTTTTCTATTGAAAATTTGGGTAAAACACCGTTCGATATCGGCTGACACAACATCCATGAGAAATATAAAATTTGAAGTTTAAAGTTTAAAGTAATTTCAGGTTTGAAGTTCAAAGGACCAGTATATTTTATTTCATCCTGTGCTTTCTTGCTTTCCACAATGCCTCAGCCCGGATAGAATCATGGATACTGGCATTAATCTCATAGCCAACGAGGAGCACCACAGTAATGAGCTGGACCCAAACCATGAGCGCGATCAAGACACCGATTGAGCCATATACTTTATTGTAGGTGGCAAAGTTGGTGATGTAATAAGAAAATCCGTAGGATACCGCCAGACATAGTAAGGTAGCCACGAGGGATCCGATTGAAAAGAATCGCCAGTTGTAATGGATGGCCGGCCCAAAATAATAAATGGTGGAGATGGTGAGAAAAAAGGTGATGAAAATAATCAAAAACCGCAA
>JAYSOP010000500.1:0-10795 GCA_043722905.1 Chryseolinea sp. | reverse complement strand
TTCTAAAATACCTTTTTTCACCGACCTTGGAAAGGCTTCAAAATAAGTGGCTGCTTCGGAGGTTTTTTTAAGCGCCAATTTTAAATCCTTTGGAAGTTCAAGATTTTCTATCCGGTCAAGAGCAGTCCAGGCGCCATTCTTCTTGGCCTTTTCAATGACAGCCATTCCAGTAGAGGTCATTAATCCTGCTTCAATCAGCTTCTCTACCCTGTC
Organism: Chryseolinea sp.; assembly: GCA_043722905.1. Lineage (GTDB taxonomy): Bacteria > Bacteroidota > Bacteroidia > Cytophagales > Cyclobacteriaceae > Chryseosolibacter. Next base: position 10,582 of record JAYSOP010000500.1, on the reverse strand, counting down.
CTTATTTATTTTACTCCAGTTACTGTTAGGGTTTCTCCTTGCGAAAGACAGATAGAAACTTTCTTCATCGCGTTTATTGGCTTTGCTGTCGATCCATCCAAAACATAAGGCTTCTTCAACCGCTACCGGATAGGTTGTACTGGGCTTGGCAGCATCCTTTTTGTAGATAATAAGCCAAACCGATTTTTCCTCTTCGCCATTTTTTTCCAGCCAGGCCCTCCATGCTTTTCTATTTTTTGCATAATAGGCTTTCATGCCGGCATGTGTTTCCATTTTTCAATTTATGAGGTTAAGTCCATTAAATCTGAAGGACGAATATCGGCATCTTCAATGGAAGTTTCCCTGTCAGTGAAGGTTTTGCTTTTATCTCAGGATTTGGCCTCCGAACTGGACAGCCGTAAGATTACGTAAACGTAATCAGCACTCACACGCCAATTCCAAAATGGGTTGGAGAAATTAAAATTGAGATGGAAAATTGTGAACTAATTTCTAAACTGACAGAGGAGAGCGTTGAAAATGTTATGATCAGTAATTTAATTTGGACGGGGACTACGTACTTTCTACAGGGTCTAACTCATAATGATTATGGGGAATATAATGATGAACAGGAGCATCTATTTCGAACTGCATGATGAGCGATAAATCAGTCAGGGATATAAGTTTGTTTTTTTGCTCATCATTCAGGAGAATGCTTTCGTCGGTAACCTTTATGACTCTGAAAAAATTAGGCTTCCACATTTCGCCAATAAGCCGGTATCGAAAACAAACATTTAAGTGATAGTCTGAAATCGTAAATAACAGCCTTTTCAGCTCAGAGACGGGTATCAGATTTTTGGCGTTGTTCATTATTATATAATCCCCAATCATAATTTCTAACCCCCCTTAATCTGAAAATTGAAAACTTTGGTAAAAAATTATGCCTGCGAAATAAGGTCGGATTATCATATAAGATGGTTACAATTTTGTATTTTGGGTATTTACTGCCGCTTGAATTGTTTCTTATCCTCCCCAAAGGTTGAAAAGGCACAAATTTGTGACTTTAACCCTTATTGGTCGAAAATCTAGGCGGACTATTTAAGGTTTAATTTCGTGATCAAGACGGCCGAAAGCGCCGAAGTTCTTACGGGCTAATGTGATTCGCGGAACAGGGCCTCAAGCCTAAATCATTTTTCGGTCGGGTGAAGAATCGTTTTTATGATGGATTTTAAGGATTCAAAGTCACCGGGTTTTTGATAACAAGCAGCATTCAGTTTATGATATTGTGGCACGTCTATATCCGGAATCGATGTTGAAAACATGATTATAGAAACCGTTTCTAACTTTTTTATTTTCCTTAGTTTAATTAAACATTCCCGGCCATCCATTTCGGGCATGTTGATATCTAAAAAAATATAGTCTGGAATGATACCTAAATCATTGGAAAGCAGTTTAAGCGCATCGCCCCCTTTGGAAATAAACAAACAGGTGATGGAAGGATTAATTTCCCTGACAGCTTCCATAAAAATAGAGCCATCGTCCATGTCATCATCAATATTGAGAACAAACATTTTAATTGGGATAAGTACCCACTCACGGATGCAATTTTAGAACGTTCGGTAGAATTCAATTAGCCATTAGGAAGGATCATGGCGACGACGTAACGGAACTAATACAAAAAGGTGCTGTGCATGCTCAAGGAGCTATTATTTTAAATATACCAAAAGTTTAAATAGGAAACCCCTTTCAAAAATGTAAACCGAAGTTTCAGTTTTTTTATTACTAAAATTTTAGCTGAACCGATGAGCAATGCAAGCCGGAAGACAGAAATCGCATAAACGCTTACCTTCCATCGCGAGATATTGAAGCAGTTTTTTTTCAACAAGCGTAAGAAGATCCTGTTTATAGGATTGAAATCTGGATCACTTTAGTATCCAGGTTACAGGAGGAATTATAGGCAATAGAGGCAGTATCAGCCTTCTCCATAAATTTTCGGCACGCTGTTTTTGCACTTTTTCCTGAGTCGGAATTTTTCTACATTCATGTGGAGAGAGTCTAAAGTCCGAATGAATAAAAAACCACTCATTAACATCCATCTAAAATCAAAAAGCACTATGACAAAAAAAGTAGCATTGCTGGTGAGGCTTGAAGCCAAGCCAGGCAAAGAAAAAGAAGTTGCAGATTTCCTGCGTAGCGGCCTGTCACTTGTACAGGAAGAACCCGATACGGTAACCTGGTATGGAGTTCAATTCGGCCCCTCTTCATTTGGCATCTTCGACACTTTTCCGCATGACGAAGGACGCAAAGCCCATCTTGCAGGCAAGGTTGGTCAGGCCTTAATGGCGAATGCCTCTAATTTGCTATCCAAAGAACCTGTAATAGAATTCACGGATATTTTGGCAGTAAAAAGCGAGGGCGTTTTTGAGGAACAAAGGTAAGCAGCAACCTTTATTGTGTGATGAAATTAGTTGCGACTGATTTTATCACACAATATTTTAAAGACAAAGAAAAGATTGAAAGCTTAGAAAATATGATGTCATTACCAGGGGAGCTACTTACCAAGGAAACTGCTGCATAATGATCCGGCGAATGATTAAATAGCTTATCTTAAGTGTTCTAAATCAAAAGAAGATGAATCCAAACAAAGCCCTATGGGAAAAGGGTGACTTCACCCGCATAGCTCAATGTATGAGGGAAAGTGGTGCCGCGCTTGTCTCCAAACTAGGAATAACCAAAAGCCTTCAAGTCCTTGATCTCGGTTGCGGTGATGGCACCACGGCAATACCAGCAGCGAAATTAGGTGCCAATGTTTTAGGTGTTGATATCGCATCGAATCTTGTCGAGGCTGGAAACATTCGGGCAAAAAACGAAGGACTTGCAAACTGCGCCTTCCAGGAAGGTGATGCAACAGACCTGGCTGGGTTGAAGGATAAATCTTTCGACCTCGTCATCAGTATTTTTGGGGCAATGTTTGCACCAAGGCCATTTGATGTAGCCAGGGAAATGGTTCGTGTTACCCGTCCGGGTGGACGGATTGTGATGGGTAACTGGATCCCGGGAGATCCGACCCTTGTAGCGCAGATATTAAAAATCAGTTCTTCCTATACGCCGCCACCACCAGAAGGATTTATAAGTCCAATGTTGTGGGGTGTAGAGAGCCACGTTATTGAACGTTTCGTTAGCGCTGGGGTTGCGAAGGAAAACATATCATTCGTTAAGGATACCTTTACGTTTAAGGCGCCTTTTTCCGCTTCAAAGTTCGTGGACGAGTTTAAAAACTACTATGGGCCGACGATGAATGCATTTGAAGCAGCGGAAAAAAATGGTAAGGCTGCGGATCTGCAGCGTGACCTGGAAAGTTTGTTTAACAGTCAGAATAAAAGCAATACCAAGAATACTACTTCTATTCCTGCCACATATTTACGGGTGACGGTTAAGCCAAACCCAAATATCGCCAGGTAACAAAATTCATGGTTGGGAAAGCCGAGAACCAGATAGTATGGAAGGGCGACGATCGCCAGTGCACGAAACACCTAAATATTTATATGGGAATAGAACCATATTTTGCAGCCAAATTTTCTTCGGTAAGATCAGTGGAGATGATTAGTAATGATAGTAAGTTCTTAATACTTCGCTTCTGAAAATCTTTTTGTTTCAATTTGACTAAGGGAAATAGCCGAATATTGCTGACTATTCAATAGCTCTAATCAAGTATACAAAGTAAAAACTAATAAAAAATCCCACAATTAATACAAACGCGCTCCATTTATAGTCCTTTCGGATTTTATACCACATTACCCAACTGCTCATGCACAGGAGAATAAGTGCTATGGCAATACCATCCATCGCAATACGCCAAACATGGGTAATGAACCAGTTAGCCGGTTTTGCAATATTTCCCTTATCAATCCCATTAAAAGTATGGAGTGTGCGAATTTTGCCCCAGATATTAAGATGGTATTCCTTTAAACGAACTGTTTTATCCTTTAAGTCCACATGCAAATCGCGACCCCTTCCTGGTGAGCCAACACGGAAATCCAGCGCACCGGATGTTAATTTTACATTATTAACCTCGCCAAAAATTTCTAATTCCTTCATAATATGAGAAATGATAACAGAACTGTCCATAGGATTTGGCAAAGTGATCTTTCTAATACTTTCCTTTTGCAGCCTTTGATCCCAGAAACTGGCAAATTTCCAGTTGCCATGGTTTAGCAAAAGTCCGGATAACGAAAATAACCAGATAAACAGAAGCAGAAATAATCCGATATGTACATGGACCTTTCGGTTCCAGGAATTAAAACTTCTCACTTTATTCGGGGTTTAATGAAAAATTAAAAAATAAGTAATAGAAGGGCCGTAAAGATCACAACACCCAACCCTAATGAAAAAAGTCCAAAGTTCCTTTCAACCCTGAGGAAATACCATAAGAACACTCCGCTCACGGAAAGGAAGAGGACAACGTACACTACAACATCCGCAAGGATCCTCCAAACCTTTACAAACCCCGAATTACCCCTGATTGCCTGATTGTGCGCACCCGGCATTGAATGGAGGTAGGTGATTGCCCTTGCAGAACCCTCCATTTGCGGCATGATATAAACACTGTCAGTTTGCTTGTTGACGGTAATTTGAGTTCTCAATCCAGGCTGTTTAACAGGAAACGATATCCGATCCTGATTTTGTGAAATAAAATCTATTTCACCTTTTACACCAATCTTCTGAATGATTGCTTTTGCGGTTAGTAGGTCCGTTGTATCATATGGAATTTTGTCCAGTTTCTGTTTAGACACGGGTAAAGGTTTTACTGGGAAAAGTCTGTTAACAGCTTGCGGGTGATTAAAAAAAAGCACACTCAGTGAGAAGATCAAGACAAAAGGACTAATGAACAAACCAAAATATAAATGAAGGGAGCGGATCTGGGAATAGTATTTTCTCATTTGGAAACCCGTTGTGAATTAATTGGCGTTGGGTATTAGCCACAGTTGGAAATATACCGAATTCTTCAGTCGTGCATGTACCCGGAAGAAGATTTTTATATGATCGCCATTTAAAGCATTTATCGGTATTTCCTTCCTGACACCAATTGCCTCTGAGGTCGTGACGGTGTTTATTTTTGCGAAATTTTTAATTCAGATTTGTCCCTCCACTCGAAACCTAATTTTCGTGTCGGGGCTTTGTTCTGTTAGGTCAGCAATCCATCTCTTAAATTATAAATCGCTCACCCTGTCTTTCTCTACGATGATTAAAAAAGTTTGTTCTTTATTTTCATTTCAACTTTATTAATAGAGATGCCTGATAGGTCTCCCCATTTTAGTTCGATTGCTTATTCCCGCCAATCTGCCAACTATTGTTAAAATTGATTGTTTTCAGAATTAATGGTTAACTATTAAGGTAAATTTCTCTTTTTCATACAATTTCAATATTTTTTGGGTAAAAAAAGGACCATTTTACAAAAAAATGATACCTTTTGGATGATCTCCCCATAAAAGACTATTGTATGAAAAAAGTAGAAGCCATTATCAGAACCGCAAAATTTGAAGAAGTTCATACTGCACTTGCCAATATTGGAATAAGGTTCCTCACTTATTCAGAAGTGAAAGGTATCGGAATGGAACACCCGGATACACAGCAGTATCGCGGGGCCACGTACGACGCGGGCTTTATACCAAGAATCCGGTTGGAAATCGCTGTACCGGACAGCAAGCTGAAAACGGTGGTTGAATGCCTGCTGAAAACAGCTTACACCGGCAAAGTAGGTGATGGGAAGATTTTTATCTATGAAATAAAAGAGGCCTACCGCATTCGTACGAAGGAAAAGGACGAGAAAGCGCTTGAATAATATTCTCAATTCCGAAATAATTTTTCCAATCCCATCCCAAACTAGTTTTACATTCTATTTATGAAAAACAAACCTATTTTAAATCCTGTTGCTTTTGCTTTAAAAAAACCGGCCGTCAGCTTCCGGAAAGCAAATGGAGAAATCTTTTCATTTTATTTTTCTGTATCCGCTTTTTTTATTGTGATGCTTTTGACCATACCTGAATTTTCAATAGCGCAAGCAGGAGACACCATCAGTCAGGTCTCCAACCAGGACACCAAAGTAGTGGAAGAAGCCACACAAGTTGTGGCCCCTGGGCCTACCGTTGACAAGGGGGATGTTTCCTGGATGCTCACTTCAACAGCAATAGTCCTGATGATGAGTATTCCGGCACTGGCGCTCTTTTACGGCGGACTGGTTCGCTCCAAGAATATTCTGTCGATGATGATGCAGGTGTTTGTCACTTTTGCTTTGATCACAGTACTGTGGTGCATTTACGGATATAGTCTTGCATTTACAGAGGGAAACGCTTTTATCGGAGGGTTCGGCCGGTCGTTTCTTTCCGGAACTTTCGATTCATCCACGGGTGCCTTCTCTTTGGCCGCGACCTTCAGCAAAGGTGTCTATCTCCCCGAACTGGTATTCGTTGCTTATCAGGCAACCTTTGCCGCCATCACCTGCTGTCTGATCCTCGGAGCAGTCGCAGAACGTATGAAGTTCTCTGCCGTGCTCATATTCATGGTGCTTTGGTTTTCCCTGAGTTATTTACCAGTCGCGCACATGGTTTGGTTCTGGATGGGCCCCGATGCGTATGCCGATCCCTCGGTTGTCGATGCTATGAATGCTAAGGCAGGTCTCATTTGGCAATGGGGCGCGTTGGACTTTGCCGGCGGTACAGTAGTTCATATCAACTGCGGTATTGCAGGCCTGGTTGGGGCTTACATGGTAGGTAAGCGTGCAGGGTTTGGAAAAGAGCCCATGGCACCACACAACCTGACCATGACCATGATTGGTGCCAGTTTGCTGTGGACCGGCTGGTTTGGTTTCAATGCCGGCTCTGCATTGGAAGCCAATAACTACGCTGCACTTGCTTTCATGAATACTTTTCTGGCCACTGCCTGTGCAGTGCTTTCATGGACTTTTGGGGAGTGGATCGTTCGAGGCAAGCCCTCCATGCTGGGAGCGGCTTCTGGTGCTGTGGCAGGACTAGTAGCGATTACTCCCGCTGCCGGCAATGTGGGCATTTCGGGTGCTTTCGCAATCGGCACCATAGCGGGTCTGGTTTGTCTGTGGGGTGTTAATGGATTAAAGAAGTTACTCAAAGCGGATGACTCTTTAGACGTCTTTGGCGTGCATGGCATTGGCGGGATCACGGGCGCGTTGTTAACCGGTATCTTTAATTCACCGGACCTCGGCGGGCCTGGCCTGGTAACTGATTGGGTCACGGGAAGCACCGGGTTTCCAGGGATCGGAAAGCAGCTCTGGGTTCAAACCAAAGCGGTTGCTATTACCTTAGTATGGTCAGGGTTTGTGGCATTTATTTCTTACAAGATTGCAAACCTGCTGGTAGGGCTGCGGCCATCAGAAGAAGACGAACGCAAAGGACTTGATGCCGTTGAGCATGGTGAGCAGAGCTATAATTTTTAAGTTCAGAGATTTCTTACGGGTCGCGGATAATCCGCGGCCCTTATTTTTTCCTTTTTCCTGGTAGCATCGAGCTTAGGTAAGTACCAAGCTTTCCCTTCATTGACAAAAGTCTTTTGACGGGTGTATTGTTATGGCCCATGAAAATCCAACCCTCTACGCAAAAACATTCATTAAATAAGCAAATGGAAATAGGGATTGATAGTTTCGCTGCGCAGTTTGATGATACAAAAACAGCCTTAAACAGCCAGGATGCGATGTCACAACTGCTCGATAGAATTGAGCATGCGGATAAAATGGGACTGGATAATTTTGGCATCGGTGAGCATCATCGCAAAGAATTTTTGGACTCCGCCCCTGTTGTGATACTTGCCGCCGCGGCGGCACGCACAAAGCGCATCCGGCTCACGAGTGCAGTGACGGTGCTTAGTGCCGCAGACCCTGTGAGGGTTTTCCAGAATTTTGCCACCTTAGACCTGCTATCAAAGGGTCGGGCTGAAATGGTAGTGGGGCGGGGTTCGTTTATAGAAGCATATCCACTATTCGGTTTGAACCTGCAGGATTATGATGCCCTGTTTGCAGAGAAACTTGAATTGCTTCTTAAAATTCGTGACAATGAGTTTGTGACCTGGTCTGGAAAGTTTCGTCCGGCCATGAATAATCAACCTGTATATCCGAGACCGGTACAGCAAACTTTGCCTATTTGGTTGGGTGTAGGCGGAACTCCTGAATCGTTTGTAAGGGCAGGGGTGCTGGGGTTGCCTTTAATGGTAGCCATCATAGGGGGCGAGACGCATCGGTTCCGCCCATTGGTTGATCTTTACCGCCAGGCGGGCTTGCGCTCAGGGCATAGCAAGGAGAAGCTTATTGTAGGCATGCACTCTTTTGGGCATGTAGCCGATACCACTCAGCAGGCGATGGATGAAATGTATGCCGGGTATACTGTTGCCATGTCGGGCAGCGTTGCCAAAGACCGAAACTTCCCCCCTGTAACAAGGTCACGCTTCGATGCGCAGGCAGGTCCGACCGGAGCTTTCCTGGTGGGCAGTCCGGAACATGTTGCAGAAAAAATTAAACGCCACAGCGATGCATTGGGCGGGCTCACCAGAGTTAGTTTTCAAATGGACACCGCCAACCTTCCGCACGAAAAACTAATGAAGGCGATCGAGCTGATTGGCACACGGGTCATTCCAATAGTTAACGAAAAAGGATAATTTAGCCAACTCCGTCAACCCTTTTCATATCTATTTGTAATGTTTGTTATTATGAACATTTATAGATATTTGTTTACTATAATGAACATTATGACTACCAGGAGGACCGTTTTGCTTCCCAGAATCGCCAGCTACTTTCAACAAGTCTTTTTCTAAGCCTAGTACAAATAGGACTTTACTTTTGCTGGAAGGAACTCCTCCGGCCTTATCCTCTTGTAAAATTGAAGGCCACGGATTATCCCGGCACGTTTCACTGGTTTGGAAATTCTGAAATTTTAAATCGCACATAGTTCAATCAAAAAAATAACCTGGTTTTATCTACGCTTCAAAAGCTTCAGATCCTCATTCGACTTCTTATCCATAGAGAAGGTGTGCCTGCGCAATGGAAGGTCAATGGACTGCGTTCAATCCACTTCTTGGCAATGCACCTGATCCATGATCTTCTTGATCTTTTTCAGGTAGTCCATCGCTGAGTTGATAAATAAGTTTACAAAATTCCGTTGTTTTCATCCGGACCCTGCATAATACTCGAACTTAAATTAAGTATATTGAAATAGTGAATGAATACGATTAGATGACAAACAAAGTGTCAGCTCGCCCGGATATGCAAAAGGTACAATCGCGATACCGTAAGTTGATCCGGCAGGAGGGCATAGTTATCGTGCTGGCGGGCATCATGCTGGCACTTTTTTATTCCCTGCTCACCGATAGTTATGAAACCATCACCCCATTTATCAACGGTATCATCATAGGTGTTGTGTGCGGGATGGCCGTGGCCTGGAGTGAACTGATCCTTTTTCGCAACGCTTCCCGTAAAATGAGCTTTATTGGCCTGGTCACCCTGAAAGTCGTCACCACCGTGATGCTTGTAACGGCTTCAATTTTCTTAGTCATTCTTATTTCAAGAAGTTTGACCTCGGGTATGAATCCTTTGGAAATTATTGCAAGTGATTCATTCAGGCATTTTTTGTGGGAAGAAGATTTTCATATTATGATACTCTATGCTTTCGGTATGGCCTGTATCATTATGTTCACCAAACAGATGAGCCGTAAATTAGGACAAGGTATTCTGTTCAACTTCATCACTGGAAAATACGCGCATCCTTTTCATGAGGAAAGGATCTTCCTGTTTATAGATCTGGATGGATCAACCAACCTGGCCGAGAGTCTCGGAGACCTCCAATACCACCGGTTCCTGAATGAATTTTTTTGCGATGTGGCAGAGCCTGTGGTCGCCGCCAGGGGCGCGATCCATCATTATGTCGGAGATGAAGTTGTCATTACCTGGAAGATGGAACAAGGCCTTGAATCCGGCCATTGCCTCAGCGCCTACTTCGCCATAGTTGAAAAGATGGATAAACTCAAGCCAAAGTATATGGCCCTTTTCAATGTATATCCATCTTTCAAGGCAGCATATCATTGCGGGCCCATTGTGACGGGCGAGATCGGGGATATTAAAAGTGAGATCGTTTTTCACGGTGATGTGGTCAATACTACATCACGCATTGAACGCCTGTGTTCCCGATTAAACGAGAAAGTTCTCATCTCGAAAGACCTAATGGAAAAGGTACCTCTTTACCGGGACCGTTTTCAACTGGTAGGAAGTTTTGAGCTGCGGGGAAAAAAATCCAGTACCGAAGTGTTTGGACTACGTAAAGTGCCTCCTGATCAGACCTTTGAAGACCAATCATCGTCAGACGAGGGAAATAAAAATTCTCAGGGCCATTTGCTGAAAGTCCCCTAAACGTAAATAATGATTGGCCGTTTTACGTGAATTTGTTCTTATTCTAAACCGGTTGGATTTTTTTGCAGAAGCGCCGTCATGGCGGCCGCAAGGATAAGATTCATTTTTGCATCAAGGCCTTTGTGCATCCAAACAATATTTTTATTCATTCCCAAAGCACCTCCTCCGTAATATTGGAGAGCG
>JAYSOP010000499.1:0-9295 GCA_043722905.1 Chryseolinea sp. | reverse complement strand
TTTCACCTGGCTGTCCATCCGCCGTCAACGGTTAGCATCGATCCCACCATATAGCTGGCGGCTTCACTGGACAGAAAAATGGCAGCGCCTTGAATTTCTTTTAATTCAGCCCAGCGACCAAGGGCCGTGGCGCCGACTACGAATTTTTTACCTTCTTCCGTGTCAGCAATTGAAACATTCATGTCTGTGAGAAATGGTCCTGGACAGAGCCCATTTACATTGATATTAAAAGGCGCCAGCTCCAGAGCAAGGGCACGGGTTAATTGAACCACTGCCCCTTTACTAGACGCATAGGGAGTGCGGTTGGCAAGGCCCACCAATCCCAGGGTGCTGGCCAGGTTGATAATTTTCCCACTGCTGTTTTTCTTCATGAAAGGGGTCACTGCCCGGCAACAAAGCCACGTTCCGTTTACATTGACATCCATCACCTTATTGAAATCCTCTGCCGTGACTTCATCGATCGGGCCGCGAATATTGATACCGGCGCTGTTAATCAGAATATCAATCTGCCCGAAAGCCTCAATGGCAAACTTTGCCATCGCTTCGGTTTGTTCTTTCCTCGTAATATCTGCACCAAATGAAATCGCTTTTACGCCGAAGTCAAGACTCAATTCCTGCGCGGCTTTGATGCCCTCTTCAGCATTGCGGTTTACCAGCATTATTTTAGCTCCTGCGGAGGCAAGCCCTGCCGCCATAGCGAGTCCAAGCCCTTTCGACCCTCCGGTAATGATGGCCGACTTCCCAGTGAGATCAAATTGCTTAATGCCCGGAAGTGTTTCTCTACTCATAAATGTCAATGTGTTGATGTGTTAATGTGACGATGTCTTAAGGTGTTAATGTGTTAATGTTAATCACCGTTGTCCGGGGAAAAACGAAAAGTCCACAATAAAATAGATATTACCCGATTTAAATCAACTTTTCTCATAATGTTGCTAGGGGAAGACCCTTTGATAAAATGCTCGTGCACCTAAAATCCCGTAGGGATGGCCTTATGGTAGAAATGTGGACAAGAGTAAATTCAAATCCCGTAGGGATGACCTTATGATTTGAAGAGCACTGGGTGGTCCGGCACATGCAATCATGAAATTAAGAGCGACTTGCAGGCGAGTGAGTCAAATTAATGTGTGCTTTCAATAAATTGACTTCTATTTAATTCGCTGCTGCGTCTTTATATGGCCGTCCCTCTGGGACTCCTTTCCAGGGATGAGACATTGTTTGCCTACCATAAGTTCGTCCCCACGGGACTTAATTAAGTGTAAAAGAAAAAATTTTCCCCGGACAACAATGTAATGTTAATGTGCTTATGTGTTGATGTGGCTCGTTCGCAATCTTAAAGAGGTAGGCAACTAATGAAAATCTAAACCTCGTTAAAGGCCCAGGTTACTTTTGCTATAACTCAGAGAGGTCAGAATATTTTGTTCTTCAGCGGCTAGCTTTTCTTCATCTTTTAAATGGGATACTTTCGGAAGGGAAGGCTTAAATGGCTTTTCCCTGACCATACGCAACGTCCTGGCTAGTGCATCACCAGATACCCCCTGAAAAGTGGCCCAGTAATCATCGGTGAGGCAGGGTATTTTTAATGGATCGCGGGTAATCATTTCCAGGTTGAAAGTAACTGTAGGGAGTTGCTTCCGACAGATCTCAAACATTTTCTTTAAATCAATCATCCCTTCTCCCAGGGGAACTTCCGACAAAAGAAAACCCTCAGGATATTCATTCACGCCCATATCTTTAACATGTGTGCTGAACATAAATGGCGCCAGCGTTTGTACCACTTCCATGGGGTCTTCCATGAGCGCTATACTATTGCCAAAATCAAGCGTTACCCCAATCCATTCGCTATTGAGCTTTCTGATAACATCAGCTAGTTCGTCAGCGCGCCAGTCTTTATGATTTTCTACTGCCAGTTTCATCTTGTGCTTTCGCGCAACAGGCTCCGAAATTTCCAGTGCGCGTATGGCTTTTTTCCTGAATTCTTCAAAATCTGCGGAAGAATGAAGGCTTTCATATCGCCTGGTGCCGAGGGATACCGTTCTTAAAACTTCGGCACCGGCTTCCTTCGCACCAATGACATCCTGCTCAAAGGCCTGAACATCTTCTGCTTTTTGGGGTAAGCCTATCGATCCTTCCAGGTAAAGTCCAAGTTTCTCCCGCTTGTCCCTTACTTTCTTTCCAAAATCCGGGGTCCAGTTTTTAACGCCAACCTGAACACCTCCTGCACCGATACTGTGGCAGTGTTCTAACAGATCAATAGCGTTGGCAAACCCGGGATACTTTTCACTTTCCACTTTTGAATTCCACCGAAGGCCGTACGAATGCACAACGATGCCCATCCGATTTTCCTTAGCGAACGCTGGCAGATGTACGAAAGGCAGGACCATGGCCGCCTTTGCTGTTTGTTGCAAAAAGTTTCTCCTATCCATTGGCGTGAGTTAATGACGATGACAAATTACTAATTACAAATGAGAAAAAAGTTCTTTGATATTGTACGCTCTTTAAAGAAAGAACGTAATGCACTGAACAAAATATTCCTGATGACTAGTCAGAAACCTTAGTTTGCAGAATATGCTTATTCAATTCCCCTGCTGTCCACGGCACGACTCTCCCCTGTGTAGTGTGCCTGGTGGTGCCAACGATACGCCTACTCACAGCGCCCGCTTGATTGCCCCATTCATTGCGGATGTAAGTGAGAATGGAGGCAATATTCGCATCGTCTAGTGTTGAATGGCCAGGCATGACAGGAAGGATTTCAGGTTTATCGTACACTTTCCCCGCAACTTCAAGGGCTCCTTCGATTCCGTGCAAAAGAATAAGGGTCAACCGACGTTCGTCACCCAACACCCATTCTGAGCCTTTAAGGGGTGGCGCAAAACGATTCAGACCCGCCCCATCCGCACCATGACACCCCGAGCAGGTATTGAGATAATATTGTCTTCCCAAAGCAAAGTCTTTTTGCTCTTTTTCATTTAACAAATTTTCTTTTTGTAAAGCCCCCTTGGCGTAAACAGACCCGGGCCACTCAAACAATGATGCCAGCGCCCGAAGGCGTGTCGCCGGAATATCAAGATCGGTTCGCTTCATTATGCCTGGCGAAGCTGAGAGGCGTACCGCGTTACCTGTGTTGCTTTGAAGGGACATCCCATTCAGTATCGCGTTTTCATGCCAACCAAATTCCTTCTTATCCAATCGCGCGACCAGAGATTTTAGTTCAGTGGGATTTTTTTTCCGGACGATTGAAGTGGACAACATTTCCAGAAAAATTTCTTTTGCTGGCGTTTGATCCTGCCAATCGGTTGACGCCAGAATGTTTTGGAAAAATGCAAATTCCTGATTTTGAATGCTGCTCAATGTGGCATCCCTGATTAGGGCTGACGTATCTAAACGGGACACAATGATTTTTAATACCGGATGAGAATCCTTCTGATCCAATGCTTCGGCGGTCAGTGCAATTTGAAGCGATTGCTCAATAGATGCCTGATGGGAGAGGGCTAAAAGTTTTTCTCCCAGCTGGATGCGTATTTTTTTATCCGATTCGGCAAAAGGCTCCAGCAATCGCATAGCCGTAGTGCTTACCCCTGTGTTTTCATCCTCTAATAGTTGCAGCAGGGTATCCGGATTATGGATCTGCAAACCTTCCAGTGTCCACAATGCATGGATTCTACCCAGGTTGTTTTTACCTTTTTGTACGATCTCCCACAGAAATTTTTTAATCGTTGTATCCTTTCGTTCGACGAGTAAACGCTGGGCCATATCTCTGTGCCATCCATCCGAATGGGAGAGCATTGCGACGAGCACTTCTGAAGACGATTCAGATAATTTTTCCTGTTTTTGAGGTTTCCAATTTTCAGGGACGATTCTCCAGATCCTTCCGCGGTGTATCGGTTGCGAGAGATTCCGTGAAAGTGTTTGCTCCCGAAGGTAAGGGGTAACGTAGGCACCATGCTGGATCAACCCTCGGTACATATCCGCGATATATAATCCTCCATCAGGACCAGTCGCCATGTGTACGGGTCGAAATCTTTCGTCGGTGGAGGCAAGAAATTCCTTTCCGGGATGAGGATCACGGGCTGCCAGCTGCAATCCGCTGCTTTCAATAACATTTCGTTTGATCAGATTTCCGGAAGGCTCGCAGACAAAAACATTGCCGAGATACTCCTTTGGCAAAGCATCGCCGCGATAGACCAGGGGAGAGCATGCTGCGGTAAACTCCAGCAGTCGACCTTCTGCATCCAGTGTTCCGGGAATATATCCTCTGTTAACAGCCGGGTTAGGCCTGATCGGATATATTCGACGGTCGATCGTCAGGCCGTGGTCAATGCCTGTGGTGGGAGTGTGGTTCTTATTGCGAGAGAGGTAATTGGGTGGCACGAGGTCCGCATGTAGTTGAGACCAGTTGTAATTGTAAAATAAACGACCTGCGTCATCATGGCTGATACCCCATTGCCCACGAAACTCTGTGCTGTCTCTCTGCCACGTACCAGCTACCAGCCGGTACCGGAAACGGGACTTAACGTTATAGTACCAGTTGTCGATACTTCGCCAAAGTCCGTTACCGGCGTGTTCCGGAAGTTTATTACCCGCATATTCGGAGTCGATCAGGATTTTGGTATCCGCTTTGAGATTGTTGTCCAGATCCTGCGTGAGCCAGAGTGATTCGTTCTCCACGATAAGGGCGCCCCCTGGCACCAGTGCCATGGCGCGGGGCAATATCAGGCTATCCAGATAAATCGTGCTGACATCCATTTGCCCATCTCCATTAGAATCTTCCAGAACGGATATCCGGCCAACGCGCTCCCGTTCGCCTGTTCCATCAATGGTAGGCATGAAGCCGCGCATTTCGACTACCCAAAGCCGGCCATCCGGGTCGAATGTGATCACGACAGGATCCTGTACCATCGGCTCGGATGCTACGAGCTGAATTTTTAACCCAGGTTCAAGATGAAAGGTCTTTAGCTCTTGAATGGGAGTTTTCTCTCCCGAAGGTTCCGCCAGACTCCTGGAGGATTCGGATGTCGTGCAGGTCGCCAGGGATAATATGATCGCAACGGATAGCCAGTACAGAAAAGAATAAAAATTCAACTCCGCAATAAAACGCATGATGATGCGCCGAAAGGATGATACAAACGCATCAAACACCGTGGTCTAAAGTTTATTGAGATCAGGATGAACCCATGGTTTGCGATAAGGGCGTTGAAGCAGGTCATTGGCCTTCGCATCGCCTACAATCAGATGCTTTTTAGAATCGTAAACCAACGGCCGGCCTGTCTGCATGGATAAGTTCGCGAGAATACAACTTGCTGTGGAGATATGTCCCTCTTCAATGTCCGCAACAGGTCGCCCTTTGTCGGCGATGGCCTTCAGAAAGTCCAGCATATGCAGTCTGGTGGCAGGTGCAGCATTGAGTTCAATCCGGTCTTCAGTAAGATCTTCCGGATATTTCTCTTTTTCGTAAACCACATCTTTGTGGATTTTCGCTCCGTCTCCATGGGGCGTAAAATCATATTGCATGGTACTGGCTCTTAGCGTTCCCTTATCACCGAATAAAGTGAAAGACCAGGGATATTCTGGGTCGGCAGGAGTACCCCACGAACGGTGTGTCCATACGCAATTCAGGTCGTCATAGGCAAAGATTGCTGATTGGGTGTCGGCTATGTTGGATTTTCCCTCCTTCTGTACGTATATCCCCCCCGTTGAACTGATGCTTTTAGGCCACCCCAGTTTGAGCATCCACCTTACCGTATCGAACATGTGTATACACATGTCGCCCATGATGCCATTGCCATACTCCATGAATGTCCGCCACCACCGGGTGTGGGGTAGGCCATCATAAGCCCTCATCGGAGCTGGGCCGGTCCACATTTCGAAATCAAGAAAATCGGGAACCGGTTGAGGTGTTAACGGACCATTATGACGCATATGGAAATAGCAACACATCTCGACATGGGAGATTTTCCCCAGCAGGCCCGCGTCGACAATATTTTTCTTGGCATCGATCAGGTGTGGTGTACTTTTTCGTTGCGTTCCAACCTGCACTACCCGGTTATATTTACGGGCTGCGGCCACCATTGCCTCACCTTCCATGACATCCACACTAATCGGTTTTTGAACGTACACATTAGCTCCCGCTTTTAACGCGTCAATGGTTTGCAAGGCATGCCAGTGGTCAGGCGTGCCGATCAGCACGATATCAACTTCATTCTCAGATAGTAATTTTTTATAATCATTATAAAGCTTTGGAGATTTTCCTGATTTCTGGCGTTGCTTTATTATTGCCGCTGCTCCGGAAGCCATGTTCTTATCAACATCACAGACGGCAACCACTTCCACAGGGGCAACCTGCATCAAGCGGAATAGATCGCTCTTTCCATACCATCCCGCTCCAATTAAAGCTACCCGCATTGTTTTTTGAGGATATATAATATCCAAACCACTGGCACCAAAGGTGGTCAGTGCAAGCGAGGCGCTAGCCCCCTGAATAAAACGCCTGCGGTTGATATTGAAATTGTCCATGTATTTTGTGGATAGGTTTTTTGGTTGTTGCACAAGGGAATGAACTAAAGTAACTGGAATAAAATACCTGGGCAAGCCTGGCAGGCATACCAAGACAACTTTTTGTTAAACGGTTGAAGTACCACTTAAAAACACCACTATAATCCGAATTTATTTGATCAGTATCGTGACAATTACCAAAAAGGTAGCTTATTAAAAAAGCCCCAATTGAAGTGGATGGTTTGCGAAATAAAATTTTCGGGCTATGGGCAACCGGCCAATGGTATTTCGTATATGGTAAAGCCGGGTTTCCTTATCCCGGGAGGCAACAATGATTTCTGTACGCCCGGCGATTTTATGGAAGATATCTTTTACTATTCTCGGCGAATTGTTATCCCGTGAAAGGTGTGATAAAAACAGGTGGCTCATGAAAGGCGGTTTATGCATCATAAATAATTCCCTGGCCTGGTCGTTTGACATGTGTCCTTTATCACTGCGGATACGATTTTTTAAATATACTGGATAACTGCCATGGGCCAAAAGGTTTTCATCATAGTTCGCCTCGAGAAAGGCTGCGTTACATTGTTTAAAATGCCTGGTTACATGGTCGCAGGGCTGTCCGATATCAGTGAATATGCCAACCCTGACGGATAAACATTCCACAATAAAGCTATGTGGATCACAGGCATCGTGAAGTTTTGGAAAAGCGGTAATGGAAAGATTACCGATGCGGACAGGATCGTATGCGCGAAGGGCAAAAATAAGTTCCCTCTTGAGATCAAGTTTCCCCTGTTGCAATGTCGCCTCTGTAACGTAGACGGGAAGCTGATACTTTTTAGAAAGGGCGGGGACGCCATGAATGTGATCGCCGTGTTCATGCGAAACAAAAATGCCTTTTACCTTTTTAATGCAAAGGCCCAGGCGTTTTAATCGTTTAACTGTTTCCCTGCACGATAACCCTCCATCCACTAAAATCGCCTCATCCTGATTGCCGACATAATAACAATTCGCGTTGCTACCAGAGTTAAGTGAGGTGATAAACATTGACATATGGACGTCAAGGTAAATCGTTTTGCGGGAATTTTATATGGAAGAACAGATCATTTAAACACAGTCCCGGAAAAATTGACAATGGTTGTCAACCTTTGATTTTTTCGTTGCAATACATAACGATTTTACCTGCAGGGACTTGACCCTATTCTACAAAAAGAGGTGAAGGGCTTTTAAGCATTGGCCTTCAGCGAATTAGTGCTTGGTTTCTGTAACCGGTTAGTATACAATAAAAATTGTAGGCTGCGCACTCATACTGAATTTGCTTTGGGGAATTCCCTTCTCCTTTACGAAGTAAGTGATCACCTTTGCGGAATTTTCCCGCTTGCAAGAGAAGAATTTGATCTTCTGATTATTGTTGCTTGATTTTAATAAACTGCGCAACGTCATTTTATCACGGGCGCCGATTTCACATTTCGGCTCAAGTGCAGCTTCAATCTTACCGATCAATTCATTGATTTCGCCAATTGATTTATCCTTTTCCATATTCATTGATTTCGGCAAACATACTAAAAAAATGGCCTGCCTGCCTTTATGATTCTCATTAACTCATAAAAGTAAAATCAATAATAATGAATCGCATGGCGAAATAAAGGTCGTAACCTGGCTCGGCGACTATGGAGAGTTTTTCCTTAAGTCTATTCCTTACCTGCCTTTTCCAGGATCAAGGATAGGGTGACTTTACCGTCCTCTCTTTTTTTTCCGATCTCAATTGGCTCAGAAACAATCTTGCCTGTCATTTCACCATCATCGTGAATAACCTTCACAGTTTTACCTTTTTCGAATTCAGGTTTTTCTTTTTCGGAAACCTTTACTCTCACTTGTATTGAATTGCCATCCTCAAAATCTTTGATACTGATGGAATCTTCAGAATCAATATTTACTGAACCCATATTGTTACTTTTATATTGTGAATTTCGGTATGTTCTTGTTTAAACCCATTATTTTTTTCAGAAACCTCCTGTTGGGTTCTTTAAAAGAATGTTATCCTTTTCTGAATAAAAATAGAATCGGTAACCTGAACCGGAATTTATCCTAAATCAAAATAGGCTAAATAGTCATGCCAACAGCCGTAATCCTTTCGTAGGAACGAGCCAGCGACCTAATACATTACATTTTTTTCTAGCCGCGCTTCGGCCGTTTATTCCATCCTTTTCGCGTATTTTTAAGCCGCAATGGCGGTGGCAAAAAATTATCTATTGGAGGTTCAGAAATTTACCACCAGTCAATATTGGCACTCGGGCATGCGCATTACTGCCGGTATTTTCCTGCCTCTAATCTTCATTATTCTAACCGGCCGCATAGCAGCGGCCATACCATTTTTATGGGGAGCATTATTCGTGAGTTTGACCGACACTCCGGGGCCCATTCATCACCGGCGCAACGGAATGATTGCTGCAATTCTTTTGAATACCGCAGTAGTACTGCTGACATCGTTCACGAAAGAGTATCAGGGGTTGTTGATACTGCAGATTATTGGTATCGGTTTCTTACTCTCCATGGGAGCCATTTATAGTGCAAGAGCGGGCGCCATAGGCACGTTAGCCCTTATTGTTATGCTGCTAAATCTCTTGTCCATTCACAACGAATACAACACGGTAAAAGGAAGTATTCTTATTGCAGCAGGCGGCTTGTGGTACATGCTGTTCAGTCTTTTGTTATATAAAATAAGGCCTTATCGTGCTGTTGAGCAAAGTTTGGGTGAACTCCTGATCGCCATCGCAGATTATGTGCGAGCCCGGGGAGGATTTTACAA
>JAYSOP010000498.1:0-2322 GCA_043722905.1 Chryseolinea sp. | reverse complement strand
CTTGATAATAAGTAAGACCATTTACGCTTTGGCTAACACGATCGCTACAATGTTTAAGACAGGCGGTTCATCTTTAGGTGACCGTTACGTTCTCTTTCTTTGTTCTAAAGGAAGGATTACATAAAACGATGCTCCATCACCCTCTTTTGATTCAGCATAAATCATCCCTTGATGATTCTCTGCAATTTTTTTACATAAAGCCAATCCAATGCCGGAACCTTGAAAAACCTGCCGATCGTGCAGGCGCTGAAAAATATCAAAAATTTTCTTCGCATAAATCTGGCTGAATCCAACACCATTGTCTTCAAATTTTATATAAAAATAAGCGACATCTTTTTTTAATGCGAAATTGTTTTTCTCCTCTTCCTGAAGGTATCGGCAAGTAATATTGATTTTAGGCGTTATGAAATTTTTAGAAAATTTCAGGGAATTATTGATGATGTTAAAAAACAGTTGACGCATTTGCAAAGGTATGGCATCAATTATGGGCAAGGGATCATTGTTAATGATCGCGCTTTTTTGAATGATCAACAGTTCAAGATCCGTTTTAATACTGGACAAAATTTCATTCAGATCAACGGGTACAAAAGATTGCTCCGCCCATTTTATGCTGGAATGATGTAGTAAATCCTTGATCAGGTTTATCATTCTTTCCGATGAATTAGTAATCTTTTGAAGATAAGCCCTGGTTTTTTCAGTAACCGAATCGTCTCGTTGATTGATCAAGCTTATAAATGTTCGAATTTTTCGTAGCGGTTCCTGTAAATCATGACTGGCGACATAGGCAAATTGTTCCAGTTCTTTATTTGTTTTCTCCAAGGATACGTTAACTTCTTCTAATTGCCTGGTTCTTTCCAGCACACGCTTTTCCAATTCTGCTGTTAAATTTTTCTGTTCCTGAATATTTATGCCCGTTCCGACAAAACCGGAAAATTGACTTTGTTCATAACGCGGTACCCCTTTAATATAGAACCATTCAAAGGCCTGGGTCGCTGCATTTCTAAACCTGCATTCCAGTTGATAAGGCTTTACAACTTTGTAGGCGTCGCCAAAAATTTCGCGTACCATTTCCACATCATCCGGATGCACCACCGTCTCCCAAACATTGCCAGTGAAATCACTACAATTCAAAATCCCTACAAATTGCAGGAGTTCTTTGTTTGCATACGTGACATTCACATCTTCATCGGCCATCCATACCCACATGGGTGATTGATCAGCCAGATTTCTAAAACGTTCTTCGCTTTCCCGGATGGCCCTTTCATTCATTTTTTGTTTTGTAACATCCCTGAATGTCCATGACCAGGCATAGTAAGTTTCGTCTTCCCCAACTACCGGATAGCCATACCGTTCTACAATTTTTCCCTCTTTAAATTCCAATTCATCTATACTTCTTTCTAAAGGATGTTCATATTGCCATTTTACCTTTTCAATAAACTGTTGCGGATCCACCAACTGAGTCATCCCAAAAGAAAGCGCTGCTTCATCATCTTTTGCCTCTAAAATATGCCGGGGCGTGTTCCAGATTTCAATAAAACGTTGGTTGTAAGATATAATTTTTCCCTTGGCATCCACCAGCAAAATTCCATCCACACTAGATTCGTTATGAGCTTCCAGAAGCGCTTTGCGGTATCGCAAGATATCTTCTGTTTGCTTTTGCTCGTGAACGTCTGTAAAAGCGCCTATCCATTTTATAATTTCTCCACTTTCATTTCGGATAGGCTCTCCG
Source organism: Chryseolinea sp. (assembly GCA_043722905.1). Classification (GTDB taxonomy): domain Bacteria; phylum Bacteroidota; class Bacteroidia; order Cytophagales; family Cyclobacteriaceae; genus Chryseosolibacter. The sequence goes on along the minus strand of JAYSOP010000498.1, from coordinate 593 downwards.
TGAACAAAATGCCACCGATATTCTCCGGTTTTGCTTTTGAGCCTCGCTTCGGACCTGTAAATTATACCCTTTGCGGTACTTTCCTCCCATGCCCGTGCGATGCCTGGAAAGTCGTCCGGATGAACGATTTGTTTCCAGGTATCTGACCCTGTGGGTTCGACGCCCGTGTATTCTTTCCAACGACTAGAGGCATACTCCTGTTCTCCGTCTTTATTGGTTATCCAAATTAATTGAGGAAGCGTTTCCGCAAGCGTACGGAAACGCTGTTCATTGTTTCGGATATCTTCTTCGGCTATTTTTTGAAGCGTTATATCGGTACCAGAGGTTAGAATCATGGAGACCTCTCCATTCCCATCAAAAATCGGTGTCGATTTAGACAGTATCCAAAACTTTGTTTTATCAGATTTTGAAATAAGCAAAAAAATCGCCTCAGCTGCTTTCCCTGTCTTCAGGGAAATGGAGGTTGGTGTCTGATCTAACGGAAACGTTTCTCCATGCTCTGTCAATATTTCAAAGGTTTGGGAGGCTGTTTTTTTAATTATAGATAAATCCCTCTCTGCGATGAATGCTTCAGATGTGGGATACCCGCTGAA
>JAYSOP010000497.1:0-2802 GCA_043722905.1 Chryseolinea sp. | reverse complement strand
TCCGCAATCGTTTTAGAACAGTCAAAATGAAAGTTTTTAAGTTTGGTGGTGCTTCCGTAAAAGACGTTTCGGGTGTCAGAAATGTGGCAATTATTCTACAGTCTTATCTGAATACACCTGTCGTAATTGTCATTTCAGCCATGGGAAAAACCACTAATGCATTGGAAAAAATTATCAATCAGTTTCGGGATGGCACCGATCACACCGCGGAACTGCTTTCGCTGAAGCAATTTCATGCCAGCATTATGAAGGGTTTGTTTCCGGAAAACCATGCTGTTTTCACCATCGTTGATGGTCTGTTTAGTGAACTGGAAATACAGTTAAAAAAACAACCCGTGTATGACGAACTCTATGACCAAACCGTCTCTTTGGGGGAATTGATCTCCACGGTGATCGTGTATCAATATCTTCTTCATCAAAAATTAGTTTGTGAATGGGTCGACGCCCGGGATTATATATATACAGACAATACTTTCCGTGAAGGAAAAGTAAACTGGCAAAAAACCTGCACTGCGATTGAACCGGTAAAACAGATTCTGAAATCCAAAAATTTTATAATCACACAAGGATTTATTGGCAAAGCAGAGAATGGCCTGACCACCACTTTAGGCCGCGATGGTTCGGATTTCTCGGCCGCGATTTTCGCCTCGTGTCTGAATGCCGAGTCATTGACTATCTGGAAGGATGTTCCAGGTGTGATGAACGCGGACCCAAAGCGCCTTCCCGCGGCAACGGTATTTTCTGAACTACCCTTTCGGGAAGCTGCTGAAATGACTTACTACGGTGCCTCAGTGATACACCCTAAAACGATCAAACCGCTTGCCATTAAAGGCATCCCTTTATTCGTCAAGAACTTCGATGACCCTTCATTGCCCGGGACAAAAATTTATGAATGTCATGTCGATCTGTTGCCTCCACTGATTGTTTTCAAGGATCATCAATGCCTGGTCTCCTGTAAAGTCACCGATTATACCTTCATTACGGAAGATCATATGCGCCAGATATTTTCTGTGCTTGCAGAATTAAATATTCAAATTAATGTGATGCAGAATTCCGCGATGTCATTTTCATTTTGTATCGACTTCCGCGAAAGCAAAATAAAAGCTTTGATTGCCAGGTTGCAGCCGCATTTTGAAGTCTATTATAATACGGGCCTTACGTTGATCACCGTCAAAAATTACAACGCTGAAACTTTCGAATTTTACCGGAAAAAACCTGGCGTATTACTAGAGCAATCCTCCCGTTCAACGTTGCAGGTTCTGATAAAAACCTGACCGGTCATTGTACTGAAAGAGATTTAGCTGGCCCCACTACGTAGCTCGTCCTGATTCTTAAGATATGCCTTCGCAGTTCATTGGACACCAATTTATCCTTTCACACTATTATATTCCTTGCGGAGGTAGGCGATAAAGTTATTCGTCGACCGATCCAGGATTTCAAAAACTTCCTGAAATTCTTTCTCGTCACCGTGGTATGGGTCAGGCACCTCTCCACCCTTTTCCACCGAATCAAATTCCCTCATCATTTTTACTTTATGCTTGAAATCCCTGACGCCCCTTATTTTTAGGATATTTTGAAGGTTGCTATTATCCATGGCAACAATGATGTCAAACTTTTCAAGATCTTCTGCAGTCAATTGTCGGACACAATGCGCGATTTCAATTCCGTTTTTGGAAGCGTTAGACCGGGTTCGCGAATCAGCATTATCTCCAGTATGATAGTTGGATGTACCGCATGAATCCACTTCGATCCATGATGTCATACCGTTTTTAAAAATTTTATCTTTGAAAATCGCCGCAGCCAACGGTGACCGGCAGATATTTCCCAGGCACACAAACAGAACTTTCACTTTTTTCATGGTGGCAAAAATGCAAAAAATTTATATCACCCACTGACAAAATCTACTGGATACGGCTGATAACGCTTATGGTACTCTGAAATTTCCGGACACATTTTTTTTGAGCACACTTTAATACGGCTCACCTCTCTAAAAAATTCCCCTCCTTTTTTCAAGGAGGGAACGTTACGCCGCCAGGGCGCAACGGGCGTGGTGACAACCTAACAACTTTTTGAGAAATCCTTCCTCACGACTTACGACTGCGACGATGATGTTACACCGTATAATCCACAACTATTGTTAGATTTGTTAAAACACATTCTATGGAATATATCATTGTCAATAAACAATACGATTCGTTTGTTGCGTTAATTCAATTGAACAGGCCGAAAGAATTAAATGCATTAAATACGCAGCTGATGCAGGAGCTTCGCGATGCGCTTCAGGAGCTCGATAAAAATGATCAAGTGAGGGCAATTATTATTACCGGAAATGATCAGGCTTTTGCAGCAGGTGCGGACATCAAACAAATGGCGGATAAATCCGCAATCGAGATGCTGATGATCGATCAGTTCAGTACCTGGGATCAAATCCGAAAAACAAAAAAACCAATCATTGCAGCCGTGTCGGGTTTCGCCCTGGGGGGAGGATGTGAATTAGCCATGACCTGCGATATGATTATAGCCTCGGAAACGGCCAAATTCGGCCAACCGGAAATCAAGATTGGCGTAATTCCTGGAGCCGGGGGTACCCAGCGGCTCACCAGGGCCATCGGGAAGGTGAAAGCGATGGAATTGATTCTGACCGGGAGATTCATCTCTGCTGATGAAGCTCAGGCCTATAAGCTAGTCAATAAGGTGGTGCCAGTTGAAATGTACTTGCGGGAGGCGGTCTTAGTGGCAAAAGAAATTGCACAAATGTCACCTATCTCCGCGCAGCTCGCCAAAGAAGCCGTCAACCGCTCC
>JAYSOP010000496.1:0-2671 GCA_043722905.1 Chryseolinea sp. | reverse complement strand
AAAGGGGAAAAGTCCCTGCTGGATAAGTATGATGCAGAAGTATTAAAGAAAATTATCAAAAGGAAACTCGAAGAATAGCCGGGAACGGTATTTTGCGTTAACATTAAAATCCTGTCATGAAAAAATCGAATATTAACTTTACCGTTCAACTAGACCAGAACAATGTTCCTGACAAGATTCTTTGGGAAGCTACTGAAAAGCCGGAACCGGGGCTTTCGGAAACGAAATCGATCAGTATAGCGCTGTGGGACCACAAGGAAAAAAATACCCTGCGCATTGACCTTTGGTCAAAAGATATGCCAGTCGATGATATGAAGCGTTTCTACGTTGACTGTATAGGGGGGCTCGCTCAAAGCATGCTAAGTTCAACCGGTGACGAATTCATGGCTGACCAAACCAACGCTTTATGCGAAAAACTCGTCGAACATCTGAAGAAGGAAAGTGCATCCTGAGAAATGCCGCAAACGATTTTCCAGCACAATTCTTTCATTTTTTGTAAAATTTTGTACTTTTAGTTATTATCGGTTAAGCAAATTTTACCTTAACCGGATAATTGTCAATTTCACCACAATCAAACCCCATATGCACAATTTTTTCAAAAGTTCGTGGTTGTCCGCAGCCATACTACTGTTGATAACATCGGTTGGCTTTGCACAAACAAACATTTCCGGAAAGGTGACTGATCAAACCTCAGGTGAGACGATTGCCGGTGTAAATATTCTTGTGAAGGGCCGTGTGATTGGTACTATTACGGATACAAAAGGAACGTATTCCTTAACTGTTAATGATGCGCCACCCTTGACATTGATTTTTTCATTTATTGGCTTTGCCTCGAAAGAAGTTCAGGTGACTGAAGCGAATAACAGTAACCTGGACGTACAACTTGAGGAGCAAACCATTCTGGGACAGGAAATAGTTGTCTCTGCCTCGCGGGTTGAAGAAAGCATCTTACAATCGCCTGTGACTATTGAAAAAGTCGATCTTCTTTCTATTCAACAAACTCCCGCTCCGGAATTTTATGAAGCGTTAGCGAACATCAAAGGTGTTCAGGTAAGTTCTGGTAGTTTAAATTTTCCCTCTATAAACACAAGGGGATTTGCCACCATCGCCAACGTGCGCTTTGTACAATTAGTGGATGGCATGGATGTCTCGGCACCCTTGTTGAATTTTCCTACCGGAAACATCATTGGCATTGGTGAACTGGATGCTGAAAGTATGGAGCTAGTGCCTGGGGCAGCTTCTGCCCTTTATGGTCCAAACGCTTTTAACGGCATTTTAATCATGAAAAGCAAAAGCCCCTTTGAATTCCAGGGATTAAGCGCCCAGGTGAAAGGTGGAATCACCCGTTCAGATGCACAGGGTGAATCCAATCCATTTATTCAGTATGGTATCCGTTATGCGAAAGCTTTTAATAATAAATTCGCTTTCAAAGTGAATTTCTCCTACCTGAAAGCCCAGGATTGGCTCGGGAATGACTACCGCACCAGTCGTGTTCTTCCTGAGTCGGAAACTGATTTAAGCGGAACGCAGAATTTTGACGGACTCAATCTTTACGGAGACGAAACACAAATTTCCACCGGGGTTCCTTCCATTGGTATTATCACCCGCACGGGCTTTAAAGAAGAAGATATTCTGGAGAATCAGGACGCCAAAAGTTTAAAAGGTGATATCGCACTTCATTACCGGATCACTGACAAAGTCGAAGCGATCTACAACTACCGCTATGGCGGAGGAAGTTCAATTTATCAAGGCGCAGAAAAATATGCTTTGAGAGATTTCACGCAACAATTTCATAAGCTTGAATTACGGGCAGATAATTTTTTTCTGAGAACTTATCTCAATCAAACAGATGCGGGCGATTCCTATAATCTGAGTGCGTTAGGGGCATATATGAATGAGGAATATAATCCTTCTCTCCGCTCAGACGGTACTGGTTGGGTGCCTGAATATGTGCTGGCGATGCAAGGTTATTTTGCAGCGCTAGGCGTTCCAGGAGGAAACCCCAATGCAGCCAGAGCTTTTGCTGACCGGAACAGGCCTGCTCCGGGTACACCTGCATATACAGCTCTGGCGAATAAAGTACGAAAACAATTTTTTCAGGGCACACCACCGGGAGCCTCTTTCATAGATGATTCAAAAGTTTATATGGCCGAGTTCAATTATAATTTCATGAACCAGATTGACTTCGCGGAAATCCAGGTGGGTGGAAATTACCGACAATACGACTTATTCTCCAACGGGACTATTTTTAACGAAGGGCCTGAGGACAAAGATTTTCAGCGCTTAAAGATTAATGAGTACGGAGTGTATACCCAAATCTCTAAAACATTTGCCGAGGCGTTGAAATTGACAGGTTCTTTACGATACGATAAAAACGAAAATTTTGAAGGACAAATTACGCCCCGGCTGTCTGCAGTGTATACATTCCAGCAGACACATAATATCCGTGGATCGTATCAGACGGGTTTCCGGAACCCAGATACGCAAGCGCAGTTTATTTATTTCCCTTCATCCGGAGGCACGCTATTGGGAAGTACTGAAGCAAATGCAAGTCGTTACGGTGTGCATAATGGAGGTTCCTACACACAGGCTTCCTACAACGCATTCAGGGCGGGTGGCGGAACGCTACATCCCAACACAGGCAACGCAGTAAACGGAGACTCCACGTTGC
>JAYSOP010000495.1:0-6028 GCA_043722905.1 Chryseolinea sp. | reverse complement strand
CATATCATCCTCACTGGCTTCCTTCATCTCGCCTTCCACCATCAGGATATTATCCATGGACGCTGCTACGATCAAGTCTAAGTCGGCTTTTGCTTTTTGCTCCATAGTCGGACTAACCACAAATTTCCCATCGATACGGGCGACGCGAACTTCAGAAATCGGTCCACCAAAAGGGATGTCGGAAACAGAAAGGGCAGCGGACGCCGCAAATGCAGCGAGTGCATCGGGCACGGCACCTTCATCACCAGAGATGAGGTAAATCATCACCTGGGTTTCTGCGTGATAATCATCGGGGAATAACGGACGGATAGCCCGATCAACCAGACGACTGATGAGGATCTCGTAATCCGATAATCTGCTTTCGCGTTTCAAAAATCCTCCAGGTACTTTACCTGTGGAGGCAAATTTTTCCTGATAATCTACAGAGAGCGGCAGGAAGTCGGCACCTTCTTTACCTTGTTGTGAGGCTACTACTGTAGCCAGTATCATGGTGTTGCCCATGCGTAATACGACGGAGCCATCTGCCTGACGGGCAAGTTTTCCGGTTTCAATGGTTATTTCGCGGCCATCAGGCAGCTTGCAGGTTTTTGAAATGACTGTTGGTTTCATGAATTAACTTTTTTTTGCCAGCAACACATGAAATAGCCATTCTTATTATCGTTCCGTTTAACGGGATTTTATAGACAGCCATTTCATAAAATGAAAAGGATTATTAACAGGATAGGCTTATAAACCGAAGGCTATCCGCTGATAAAATGTAAAAAGGGAACCCTTAGTTGGGGTTCCCTGTGAGTTGTTATTTTCTTAATTCGAGTTCCGAAAGGATTGACCGATATCTTTCAATATTGGTCATTTGCAGATAATTCAGGAGTTTTTTACGCTTTCCCACCAGTTTCATCAAACCTTGCTGGGTGGAGAAATCTTTCTTGTTCAGCTTCAAATGAGCAGTAAGATGGTTTATTCTGTGTGTGAATAACGCAATTTGAGACTCTGCAGAACCGGTTTCTTCTTTTTTCTTTCCGTAACCGTGCTTCTTAAACAGACCTTGCTTGATTTCAGTTGTCAAATACATTGCAAAAAGTTGTTTTTTCTTATTTCAGGGGGCAAATATAGGGTTATTTGATTTCGATTCCAAAATATGGAATAAAATTTAAGCAACGGGTTTAGCCTGCATTTTTCCTTTCAGGAACCATTGGCGAAACCGGTCAATAAACACCCGGTATGCATCCGCGTCAAACAATCGGGCATCCACCCTGGCCTGTTGAAGAAATACAATTCCGATCAGCAAGAGTATCACATCCGCGGCCCATATGCCTATCATGGGACTTACTAGCTCCTGTTTCGCCAGTTTTTCACCCTGCATGTTCAGCAAATAATAGATGATAAAGAACAGGATTGAAATCAGGAATGGCACTCCGAGACCTCCCCGTTTTATAATGGCACCCAACGGTGCTCCAATTAAAAACATAGCAATACACATAAAAGAACTGGCAATGATTTTATGCCATTGGATTTCGAAAATGATTTTTTCCTTCCTATAATTTTCGATGGCGCTGTTGCTGTTCAATACCTGGCTCTTAACCTGTCGCGCCATGTTGGTTGCGGCCTGAATAACGCCATGATTGGGTGGCAAGCCGTAAACACTATCTACTTTAGCTAGAAAAACGGAATCGGTCAGCGCCGACTTTCCTGACCGTGCATTTACCTTTTTAGCTAACAGGGGTTTCGTTTGAGGAATAGAATCCATTTTACTTTTTTCCGCTTTGCGATTTTTTAACCTGGCAAGCTTTGATCTTTCCGCCTGAACCATGGGATTTAGAAAAGACTCTCCGGGGAGTGAGTCATTTAATGCCAGTTTTGCCTCGCTGGTTTGTTTCGGCATGAACTTATACCGGTTAACGGAATCTCTTGTTTGTTTAAAGTCCGATAAGTATTGCGGCATCGTCAATGAATCTTTATTATAAAAGCTGAAATAGGTAGGTTTATAGAGATAGTGATTTAATTCTTGCTGCAACACTTCTCTGTTGATTGAATCGATATCCATGTCGAGCTCAGACAGGTTGCGCATGATCCGGTTCGTCTCGAACCACTTTTTATCGGTTCGTGACAACTGAAATGAGGACAGGTCAAACACGACCTGCGTTTTATAAAATTTGCTGCGGCTAAGGGTTTCCGCCTGTGAATTTTTCTGGCCCGCCATTTCGCGTTCATTGCTGTTGCCTTCCGAATAATTATAACCGTTAAACAACTCAAATTTTATATATCGTTCATCAAGGATGGTAGACATTCTTCCTGAATCAGCCACCGTGACCTCCTTGTTTCCATCATTCTTCCGATGATCGTAAACAATGATATCTTTCAGGGTAATGCCATCAGGAAACTTTTTGTTGACTTTGATACTGATGTCGGGAAGGCCGTAATAAAAAGCGCCTTCCTTCAAATCGAGGGCCGGCTTTTTTTGTTTGATATCATACAACAGGCTGTAGGCTTCCAGCGCTGCTTTCGGTACCAGATTATTGTTGATATAAAAAGCGATTGCTGTGAGGACCACCACGAAAAAGAAAATGGGTAGTAAAATTCTGACAAGCGAAATGCCCGCAGCTTTTATGGCCGTTAATTCAAAATGCTCCCCCAGGTTGCCGAATGTGATGAGAGCCGAAAGTAAAACGGCCAAAGGCATGGCTACCGGCGTCATGAAAATGGCGAAGTAAAACAACAGTTGACTTAAAACTTCCCATCCAAGATCTTTTCCTATGATGTCATCAAAATACTTAAGCATATGCTGGGTAAGTAAAATGAAAACAACCACAAGGAAGGTCATGACAAAGGGACCTGTAAATGAATTTAAGATGAACTTATCAATTTTTTTCATCAATACCGGCTGTCGTTTACGGACAAAAGTAGTCAAAAATGGGACCAAAGGTTAGCATTAACTGCCTTACCGAACAATAGCGACGGAATAACAAGGAAATATTTTGTGTAAAGGTTCTGAGAAAAATCCATTGCGTAAGATCGACCTTTCACACTTCTCTTATGGAAATTGAAAATTCGATTCGGATTGGAGATAAGGGCGAAGCAATCGTTCGCACAGAATAGGTAAACATTTGTCGGCAAGTTGACCCCTTAAACTAAGTTCCGGAAAATTGACCGCTTAAGGAGGCCAGTTTATAAGTGCTACCCTCCCACGGTTTTCCGGAGTGAATCAATAAGGCTATTCCACAATGAGGTAACTTCTTTGATGTCTTCGAAATCTGAATAGTCAATAACTTTGAGAAAAACGGTTTGCGTCAGATCGTTGAAATCCAGTCGAAGTTCAAAATAAGATGGATCTTTTTCCTGCTCTTTCGTTTCCGGAACAAACTCAAACCGGACAAAATGGTTCGTGCGATGGGCGGCGAGTTTGGCTTTATGCTCTTCATTATCCCAGAAAAAAGTAAAAACCTTGCTCTCGTTATTAATTTTTACATCATCTGCAAACCATTCCGAGAGCCCGGAGGTGCTCTGAAGATAAGGGTAAAGCATTTTGACCGAAGCATGGATCTCATAATCTGCAGTGAATAATTTTCGCTTTGATGTCATTTGCATGGTCCCCATAATTCCGCCTCTTTCCCTTAATTTATGTAATTTATCTGAATGAAAAAATAAAGCTGTTTAAATAACCTCTGTTGTAGCTTTTGTTTCCACCAACAAATGAGCTCGGATGTTTACACCACTGACAAGGTTGGTAGTGGATTAGCGACAGCGGCGTCAGCGTTGAAAGATTAAAAAAACGACGGACTGCTTTATTTTTGCCGCCAACTTTGTAAGTTTGAGCCTCCAAAAACAAATGGCGCGGTAGCTCAGGTGGTTAGAGCACAGGATTCATAACCCTGAGGTCGGGGGTTCAACTCTCCCCCGCGCTACATATTTTACAAGGTGGTTAGAACACAGGATTCATATCCGCCAGCCGGCGGACGGGGGTTCAACTCTCCCCCGCGCTACTGAAGGCGACAAATCAGAAGAAATTTTGGTTTGTCGCTCTTTTTTTTGCTGGTAAGTATCTGATAACTCTGCGATTAACTCGATCGCTTTATTGATGTTAGAGGTTCGATATGTGTCATTTTCTTTGTCATTAGATAATACCTTCAGGAAAGAGGATATTTTGAACCGTTTGTCGCTCCTCATAGTCTCCATTTAACCAGCAATTCGCTAATTCTGAGGCAAATACGACACCTTTCTCAATAAGCTCTGACGGGTTCGATAAACTAAAATTCGATTTCTCTAATTCCTCAGAAATTTGCTTGATCTCCGCCTTTAACTTACCCGATTGCTTTCTCGTAAATCGGCCTGTCAATTTCTCCGACTGCAAATCTGTCATCTACCTTTTCCAGCTTGTCTTTAAGGTCACTTAGTTTAGCGATCATGGACTTGGAATCATTTGCCGAAGTATCCACCAAGTTGTTCCATGTCATCTCAAGTTGCTTCTTTAATTGATCTAATAGTTCGGTGAACTTATCGTGCATAAGCGTATTGCTGCGATTACACTTACAACTCTTGGTGTTGCATTTTATAATAATGGAAACACCGACAACAACTGTAACAGTTTCGAGTACCCTTCTTGAAGGTGAACTTGTGAAAGGCAAACATCCCTCGCTGATCTCGGTAGAAATGTTCCTACAGGTGAACGACATTTTGAAGAAGAATGCCCAGGGCTATAAATGGAAAGAAGAAAACGAATCACTACCGTTGAGAAAATTCATTAATAGTTAAAAGCAAGTTGAAGAAAGTTGAAATTGTCTGAACTGTCTGATCCGGATTTTACTATATAGTCACGTCCTGGTCTTACTTTACACTTTTTAACTCAGTTGTCCTGATTCCTATTCCGCCCCAGAGCAAATGCGAGTGTAAAAATGTTAAAGTTTTCATATTTATTGATTTAATTTTATCCTTCACAAATTTGTGTGAATTCAAAACCTTAACATTTTGCCATTCGGCAAAGAGAATCAATCGAATACATAAAATTCAAAACATTGCGACACATTTCTTCAGTCTTTTTTTATAAAGAAATAAGTCCTTGTTTATAAAGTTCAAGTGTGGCGTTTTGTGGGTGCCGTACCATAGGTGCTCCTGTCATAGAGTTAGTTTATTTTATAAACAAATAAGATTGTGCTTTAATTATTTTCTTGCAGATCCACATTATTTATTTTCTATTACGCCGAATTCCTCTCCGCATTAATGATTCCAAACGAACAACGCATAGCAAGTTTTTCATATATTTTCTTTTCCGGAGAATCTAAATATTGGTCGTCCTTCTCCCTGATAATAGTAAGCGCATATTGCTGAATGGTTATCAACGGTAACTCAATTCGCTGACGCATTTGTATTGAAAGTTTGTCCGCAGGTTTGTCGCCCATCAATTCTGTTTGGCCGGTTAATTTCAAAAGGTATTTCTTTGTGCGTTCAAACTCCCTATAAATCATATTCCATAAGATGCCGTACTTCGGATGGTTAGAAAGGTATGCGGTGAGAGGAAAAAAACATTTGTTCATAGCCATTTCACAATTATCCAAAAGCGTTTTAAAATAAAGCGAATGTGCATACAGGTGTTTTATTTCATTCCATTTACCGGCTGCCTCCAGCTTTTCAAAGGCAGCGCCTACTCCGTAATAGCCGGGTAGATTTTGTTTCAGCTGGCTCCATGCCCCTACATAAGGTACAGCTCTCAGGTCATTAAGGTTAAGCTTTCCGGATTTACGTTTCGTAGGCCTGCTTCCAATATTAGTCTCCGCGTAGTATCGCAAAGGACTCGCATAATTTAGGTATTCAAGAAAGTCAGAATTACTTTTCAGAATACTAAACGATTCGTAACTCTCATTAGATAATTCTTGCAGTAATTCTTCTTCTTTAGTAGTTAGTGTAACATCACGTGATGAAAAGAGTGCATTGCTGATTCCCGCGTGCATCAGCTGTTCCATGTTATATTGTGCCGCATCAATAGTTCCAAAATTGGAGCTGATTGTTTGTCCCTGAATTGTAAGCTGTATTTCTT
>JAYSOP010000494.1:0-7480 GCA_043722905.1 Chryseolinea sp. | reverse complement strand
CACATTCAGACAGGCATTTCTCACCATGGCATATAGATAGGGCCTTACAGAGGTGCGAATGGCAAGGGTCTCACGTTTTTCCCAAACCAACAGAAAGGTAGACTGTACGATCTCTTCAGCGTCCTCTTTGTCCTGAAGGAAGGTGTAAGCGTAATTGCACAATGGTTGATAATACGTTCTAAATAGCATCTCAAAAGCAGTTATGTCGCCCACTGTCAGTGCTTCAATTTGCATTTGTTCTGGTAAACCCACCGTTTATTGGAGATTAAACGGTGTAATTTACGAGAATAGGGCGTTTGGGTTATGACAATTGTAAAGAGATTTACCCCTATCCATGCAAAAACTTTTGTTTGGGATCAGGAAAAGACGAGGCCATGGAAGGGGGGAAGTGTAAGGAACCAAGACGCCAGGTAGTTTAGGTTAGTGCTGCGCGTTTAGACTAATCCGATCTCAGATTGAATTTAATAAAGTTTGAAAAACTGCTTCAAACGATAGGATTGCCGCTTCCTCACACGCCCGTATTTTATCGATGGTACGCAATCCTTGTGAAATTCTCTCGCCGTCGCCTTTGTACCTCGTTTCCTGTAACTTAAATTGCGGCTCAATTTACAGGGGATGCTCTCAGCGGAGGAATGTTATTCGGTTTTTCAAAAAAGTATTGATGATTATCACCTTGATGATGATGTTAATACTGCGAGAAAAAATCCTTTCAAACCGGGCTCCTTTGAGTCATTGTTATACCTTAAAAACTGGATTGACACCGTTCAGTGGCATTTGGAGGATCTTATCAGGAAGCCAGATATTGATCCGGGCGAGGGAATGTTGATTAAACGACGCATCGATATGTCCAATCAGGAACGGACGGATACCGTAGAAAAAATAGATGATTTTTTTCTGGAAGGCTTTCGAAATATCACCTGTAAATCTGGTGCAAGAATAAATTCGGAAACACCCGCCTGGCTTCTGGATCGGATGAGTATCCTGTTGTTAAAGATTTATCATATGAAGGAGCAGACAGAAAGGAAGGATGTCAGCGCCGAGCATATTGGTAAGTGCCGGGATAAGCTAAATATACTTCATGCGCAAAAAGGGGATATGCAGGTTGCCTTCGACGAACTCATTGAAGACATTCTTTCAGGAAGCTGTATGTTTAAAGTATACAGGCAAATGAAAATGTATAATGATTCAACCCTCAATCCCATGCTTTACAACCCCTCTACCAGCGGTCAATAACATTTAAGGACGCTTCAACGTTTATATTTTTAACTCTACCTGCGAATTTCTAACTTCCTACGTGCCACTGATCAGGATCCTTGTTCTACGCTTCTCTGCCATGGGTGACGTGGTGCTATTGGTACCGGTGCTGCGATCACTTGTTGCCGCCTATCCAAATGTAGAAGTCACCATTGTTACAAGGCCCAGATTCGCCCCCTTCTTTTATGATATTGAGCGCATCGTAGTTTTCCCGGCAGACGTCGATTATACCTACAATGGGGTATTCGGCATGCGGGATCTTTTCAAGGCACTGATCCGGAAGGCGTCCTATGAGGTGGTAATCGACATGCACGATCATATGCGTTCGATTATCCTGCGAACGCTATTTAAACTTTTTTTTACTGACGTCATTGTCTTTGATAAAGGAAGGAAAGAAAAAAAAGCCTTCGCGCGAAAAACAAATAAAATTACTACGCCTTTACCACATACGATTCAACGTTATCAATCGGCATTTACAGAAGCAGGGTATTCTTTTAATTTATTGGCGCCGCCATATTTTGAATTGAATGATACACTGAAAACCGCTGCCATGGAATGGCTTTCCATGAAAGGCCTGGAGAAAAAAGAAAAGTGGATTGGTCTCGCACCTTTTGCGAAGCACGCTTCAAAAATCTGGCCGCTCGAAAATTATCCTTCCTTTATAGAAAATATCTTGCAGAGAATGCCCGCGAAATTTTTTCTATTCGGAGGGGGGGCTAAAGAAATCAAGTACCTTGAAAGCCTTCAGAAAAAATTTCCACAGGCTTGTGTGATTGCAGCGGGTCAGCTGAAGATCCGACAGGAAATCGCGTTGATGAAGCATCTGGATTCGATGGTATGCGTAGACTCCTCCAATATGCATATGGCCGCCATGGCCGGAGTTCCGGTATTTTCCATTTGGGGAGGAACGCATCCCGATGTTGGCTTTGGGCCCTTTGGAGAAAATAACACACTCGTGCAGATATCGCGTGAGGAATTACCTTGCAGGCCTTGTTCGGTTTATGGCCGGGAAACTTGTTATGTTGGCGGGTTTCCTTGTCAGACAAGAATCACTGCGGAGTTCATGGCGGAGAAATTGATAGCAAAACTTACTACGGTCCAAGTGTAGCAACGCTTTGGCGGAACCCAAAAAAACATTCTTCAATGAAAGCTATCATCATTTCTCAACCCGGACCACCGGATGTGCTTCAAATTCAGGAAAGACCAAAGCCATTGCCTGGTAAACGGGAGGTTTTGCTTAAGGTCAAAGCAGCCGGGGTAAATGCGCCGGATATATTTCAGCGTAAAGGAAATTATCCTGCTCCACCGGGGACACCCCCTGATATTCCAGGGCTGGAAGTCGCTGGTATTATAGATCAATGCGGCGAGGGGGTCATTCACTGGAAGCAAGGGGATACCGTTTGTGCGCTTCTCGGAGGAGGCGGTTACGCGGAATTTGCAGTTGTGCATGAAGACCACTGTCTGCCCATACCCTATTCGTGGGATTTAATAAACGCAGCTTCCTTACCCGAAACCATTTTTACAGTGTGGCATAATGTGTTTCAACGTGGTAAGTTAAAAGCCAACGAGCACTTACTGGTTCACGGTGGTAGCAGTGGGATAGGGATCACGGCCATACAACTGGCAAAAGCCTGGGGAGCGTACGTGACTATCACCGCAGGAACCGAGGAAAAATGCAACGCTTGTCGTTTACTTGGCGCCGACCAAACCATTCATTATAAATCACAAGATTTTGAAAGTATCTTAAAAGCGCAAGGTGTTGATGTGATTCTCGATATGGTGGGTGGTGATTATATTCCAAAAAACATACGATTGCTGAAAGAAGATGGCCGCTTGGTTTTCATTAATGCGATAAAAGGCGGTAAATCGGAATGGAATGCACTGGATATTATGCAGAAGCGGTTAACCATTACAGGAAGTACCCTGCGAAAGCGTGACGCCGTTTTTAAAGCGAATTTGGCGAAGGACATACATAAAAACGTTTGGCCGTTAATTGAAGCCAATAAATTCAAACCTGTTATTTATAAAACGTTCCCTTTGGCGGAGGCAGCCAGAGCGCATGCCCTTATCGAAAGCGGTACTCATATCGGCAAGATTGTATTGGTAATTTAAAATGGTTAAATCATCGGGCTGAACAACTTCTGAAATTTTGACTTTCGGCTAAATCGCTTGATTAATTAATTTGGCCAGGTGCTTTCAGTAGTAAGCTCCTGATTTTATATTTAACTTTTATTTCGTCAGTTCCCTTATAAATATTCAATCCTGCATGTCTGAAAAAATAAATACCATCGTCTTTGACCTGGGGGGAGTTCTTATTGACTGGAATCCGAGGTATTTGTACCGGAAAATTTTCAAAACGGAAGAAGAAGTGAGCTGGTTTCTGGAAAATATTTGCACCAGTGAGTGGAACGATCAGCAGGATGCCGGTCGTTCTTTTGAAGAAGCCACAAAGGAATTGATTCAAAAGTATCCGGAATTTGAAGAAGCCATCAGCGCCTGGTATGGACGTTGGCAGGAAACCATTGAGGGCTCCATTCAGGGAACGGTTGATATCCTGACCGCCATAAGAAACTCAAAAAAATACCGGTTATACGCGCTGACAAACTGGTCTGCGGAAACGTTTCCCTGGGCATTGGATAACTTTCATTTTTTGCATTGGTTTGAAGGTATTGTAGTGTCAGGGACAGAAAAATCAAGGAAGCCATTACCCGAATTTTTTCACATACTTTTCGATCGCTACACCATAAAACCTTCGGAAGCGCTGTTTATTGATGATAATCACCACAATATTAAAGGCGCCAGGGCTTTGGGGATGGACACGATCACCTTCGAAAATCCCGAGCAATTGTTGCAGGAACTTCGGCAAAGGAACCTACCTCCATTTTAGAATGCCACATTGATTCAAATTCGAATTTCCAATCTTTATTTTGCGGCGCTAAAAACAATTAAAGCGCGCCAGGGTATTGACCTTTACAGAGGTGCACCTGAATTAATTGTTGTAGCTAATTACTGCCCGTTCAATAAGATCGCAGCACTCATGAATTTGCTCCTCGGAAATAACCAATGGCGGAGCAAGCCGAATAATATTCCCATGGGTCGGTTTTGCTAACAGTCCAAGTTTTGCGAATTCAAGACATAGATTCCAGGCAGTTTTGCTTTGGGGTGTATCGTTGATAACAATCGCATTTAACAAACCTTTACCGCGAACAAGCTTGATCAGCCTGGATTTTCTAATGAGTGCATGCATCCGCTCACGGAAAATGATTCCCAATCTATGCGCATTTTCGGATAATCTTTCATCCAAAACTACCTGTAGGGCCTCAACACAAACTGCGGCAGAGAGGGGATTTCCTCCAAAAGTAGATCCGTGTTCACCGGGTTTAAGCAATAACATAATCACGTCATCGGCCAGCACGCACGAAACAGGCAACACCCCGCCCGACAATGCTTTTCCTAAAATTAACAGATCCGCCCTGACATCCTCATGATCTGAGGCAAGCATTTTACCTGTTCGGGCAATACCTGTTTGAATTTCATCCAACATCAACAACACATTATGCTTGTGACACAATGTTTCAGCAGCCTTGAGGTAACCATCCTTCGGAACATACACCCCTGCCTCTCCCTGGATAGGCTCTATCCACAGACCACATACGTGCCGGTTTGAAAGTACTTTTTCCAATGCCTGTATGTCATCGTACTCCACAACTTCAAACCCGGGCATAAAAGGACCAAACCCTTTGCGGGAATCTTCATCTGTTGAAGCGGAAATAATGGTAGTTGTCCTTCCATGGAAATTATTTTTTACCGCAACAATCACCGCCTTATCAACGGGAATATTCTTTCTGCTGTAACCCCACCTGCGGGCAAGTTTTATAGCGGTTTCATTGGCTTCTGCCCCGCTATTCATAAACAAAGCTTTCTGATAACCGAATGTTTCGCAAACGAATTTCTCCGCCAGGCCGAGTTTGTCATTATAGAATGCGCGCGAAGTTAAGGTCAGTTCTTTGGCCTGTTCTATCAAGGCCGAGATGATCCTCGGATGGCAGTGCCCCTGATTTACAGCGCTGTAGGCCGAAAGGAAATCGTAATAGCGTTTTCCTTCTACATCCCACAGAAAAACCCCTTCGCCCCGGGTCAGAACAACTGGCAAGGGGTGGTAATTGTGAGCGCCGTATTTTTCTTCCAGGAAAATGGCCTCCTGGCTGGACGTAATCGTTTCTGACATGGTTTCACTATTCAACGTACAAATCTAATAAGTTTAACCCGGATTATTAAGAGCAAAAGGGTCTTAATAGCCTGGAGCACAAGCAAATTGATCTATTGGTCCATAAATAGCGGATAAAATCCATTGAGTCGCGCTGACATTATATGTCACCGGAAAAAAGGACCTTTGTTAGGGCGAAAATAAATAACTTTGTGCAGCATGGAGATCGTATTAATCATCATTGGTTTAGGCGTTGGTGCGGCGGCAGGATGGTACGTGGCCAGGTTAAAATTCATCGCAAACCAGCATAAAAATTTTTCGGGTCTGTTAATTGAACAGGAGAAAACCAAAACGTTACAACAACAGGTGGCAGAAATAAAACAATCGCTTGAATTTGAACGTGGGAAAGTGATTGAACTTAACAACCATCTTTCCGCCAGTGAAGCGGACTACCGGAATCTGGAAGAAAAGTTATCGGAGCGTAAGAAGGAAGTGGATGTTATCCAGGAGAAATTTGCCGCTGAGTTTAAAAATCTCGCCAATGATATTCTGGAAAGGAATAGTGCCAAATTCAGCGATCTGAATAAAAGCAGCATGAGTGAATTGCTCAATCCATTGAAGGATAAAATTGTGACCTTCGAAAAAAAGGTAGAAGAAGCCTACGATAAAGAACTGCGGGATAAAATAAGTCTTCGCGAAGAGGTTAAGAAATTATATGAACTCAATAGCAGAATCAGTGAAGAAGCCAATAATTTAACGCGCGCCTTAAAGGGCGACACCAAAAAACAGGGAGACTGGGGAGAAGTAATTCTGGAAAAAGTACTCGAAAGATCAGGATTAACGAAAGACCGGGAATACCGTAAACAGGTTATCAGCACCAACGCGGGAGGAGATACCATCAAACCGGATTACCTTATCATGCTGCCCGACAACCGGCACATTATTATTGACAGCAAGGTCTCGTTGATCGCTTATGAAAATTTTGTCAACATGGAAGATGAGGATGATCGCCCGAAATTTCTGAAAGCACACCTTGACTCGATGAAAAACCATGTGAAACAACTCAGTGATAAAAACTATTTCAGCTCTCTTGAATTCAATACCCCGGATTTTGTGCTGATGTTTGTTCCTATTGAATCATCGTTTTCAGTTGCCCTTCAGGCAGATCAGGATCTTTTTAACTACGCCTGGGAAAAAAGAATCGTCATCGTTAGTCCCACAACTTTGCTCGCTACCATGCGAACGATTGCCAGTATCTGGAAAATGGACAAACAAAGCCAGCACGCATTCCAGATCGCAGAGGAAAGCGGTAAACTCTACGATAAGTTCAAGCTATTTATGGACGATATGGTAAGGGTTGGCAATCAATTGAATTCAACGAAAGGCACTTACGAGGAAGCCATGAAAAAACTCGTCACCGGAAGGGGCAACCTGGTGAACCAGGCAGAAAAAATCAGGGAAATGGGGGCGAAGAACACTCGTGTCATTGATGAAAAATTGACGCAGCGGGCACTGGAGGAATAGCTGATAGTCAAACAATGAACCTTAAGTTTTAAAAAGAATTCGAATACCGAAAAAGTTAATTCACCTAATGCCGGAAATAGCCCGTTTTTACGGAATCATCATCCGCATTTTCATGGAGCCGACGTCACAGCATAACCGCCGCATTTTCATGCATACTATCAAGAATTTGTTGCTGTCATAGGCGTTGATGAAGTTGAACTACTAGCGGGCGAACTGCCAAAAAAGCAATTGCGCCTGGCACTGGCCTGGGGTGAGCTTCATCAGCAAGAATTATTAAAAGATTGGAACCTTTTGCAAAACGGAGAGCTGCCCATTAAAATCGAGCCCTTAATCTAATCAAGCATGGAGCATCTTATCGTAAAAATAAAAATGGTGACAGTTCCTGAACTGTATAAGATCCGTGTGGTATTCGAAGATAATACAAAACAAACCATTGATCTCCAGTTCATGCTGTCGGGTCCGATGTACGGCCCGCTCAAAGATCCAGTGGTCTTT
>JAYSOP010000493.1:0-2943 GCA_043722905.1 Chryseolinea sp. | reverse complement strand
AGGAAAAATTAAAAGAAGGTAAAAGTTAACCAGCAGAAACGTCGGGTATTGTCGTTACATTCTTTTTTCAAGCTCAACGCGCTGGTTGGTTTACTTAAGTTATTTATAGATAAGCGAAAAAACCGCTTTCTGAGGCCATTAAGGGCGATTTTTTTCCTCCATGTACTATTCCGTGGGTATTTTTATA
Organism: Chryseolinea sp.; assembly: GCA_043722905.1. Lineage (GTDB taxonomy): Bacteria > Bacteroidota > Bacteroidia > Cytophagales > Cyclobacteriaceae > Chryseosolibacter. Next base: position 2,756 of record JAYSOP010000493.1, on the reverse strand, counting down.
CACAGAAAATCAGCGAATTTAGAGCTATTTACGGAAAAGTTAAGCGTGTTAAGCTGGCACAGAAATATCATTCATTGAGCTAAGAAAATCTACTTATGATACCCGCACCTCCTAAAACCCACCAACTTGTTTGCTTTTCACATTTGCGTTGGAACTTTGTTTACCAGAGACCTCAGCATTTGTTAAGCAGGTTTGCCAAAAATTTCAAAGTGTATTACATAGAGGAGCCGTTGTTTGACGCAACGCAGGATTTTCTTGAAGTGTTAAAACCTGCCGAAAACCTTTGGGTGGTAGTTCCGCATCTGCGCGAAGGAATGAAGGAAGAGGAAAGTATTGCCAGACAAAAAGAGTTCCTGGCAAATTTTTTTATCGAGAATGAAATTACCGATTATTTCTTCTGGTATTATACCCCGATGGCCATGCCGATCACTGACCATTTTAATCCAAGCCTGATTGTTTATGATTGCATGGATGAATTGGCTGCTTTTAAGTTTGCGCCACAATCACTCAAGGACAGGGAGAATGATTTGTTTAAGAAAGCGGATTTGGTTTTTACAGGCGGATATAGCCTTTACGAAGCTAAGAAGCACAGGCATCCTGATGTTCACGCATTTCCCAGTAGCATTGATACGGAGCATTTTTTCAAGGCTCGTTTATACACTATTGACCCAGCCGATCAGGCTTCCATACCCCATCCGCGAATAGGGTTTTTTGGTGTACTCGATGAACGCATGGACCTGGCACTAATTGAAGGCGTGGCCAGGCGCAAACCAGACTGGCACATCATTATGGTAGGACCGGTCGCTAAAATTAGTACTGACTCATTACCGAAACTACCCAATATCCATTATTTGGGAATGAAATCTTATAATGAGTTGCCTTCCTATATTTCCGGCTGGGACATTGCCATGATGCCCTTTGCCCATAACGAATCTACGAGGTATATAAGTCCTACAAAAACACCTGAATATCTGGCTGCCGGAAAGCCTGTTATCTCGACACCGATCATTGATGTGCTTCGCCAATATGGTCGAAATGGATTGGTCAATATTGCAGGAACGCCGGAGGAATTTGTGCGGGTTGCGGCATTGGAATTGGAAAACACTGATCGGGATGAATGGTTTCAGCACGTAAACGAATTCCTCTCTCAGAATTCCTGGGATAAAACATGGCAACGTATGATGTATTTGCTGACAAGGAAATTGAATGAAAAAGAGCGGAAGATTAAAAATATAAATGAACAAATCTATGTTTGATTATCTGATTGTAGGGGCGGGATTTGCGGGAAGTGTTTTAGCTGAGCGCCTTGCAAATGTATTGGAAAAAAAGGTTTTAATTGTAGACCAGCGTGATCATATTGGAGGCAACGCTTATGATTATTATAACAAAGATGGGATTTTAATTCACAAATACGGTCCCCATATATTTCACACCAATGCCAAGAAAGTATTTGATTACCTGGGTCACTTCACGCCCTGGAGACCATATGAACACAGAGTGCTGGCAAGTGTTGATGGGCAGCTGGTCCCGATGCCCATAAATCTAAATACAATTAACAAATTGTATGGCCTCCAGCTCAATTGTAATCAGCTCGAGGCTTTTTTTGACTCTAAAGCGGAAAAGCTCAATAAGTTGGTGACCTCTGAAGATGTCGTAGTGAGCAAAGTAGGTCGTGAACTTTACGAAAAGTTTTTTAAGGGCTATACGCGCAAGCAATGGGATCTTGATCCGTCTGAATTAGATGCCTCCGTAACAGCAAGAGTTCCTACGAGAACCAATCTGGATGACCGGTATTTTACGGATACCTACCAGGCGATGCCATCCCATGGATACACTAAAATGTTCCAAAAGATGTTATCTCATCCCAACATCAAGATCATGTTAAATACGGATTACAAAGAAATTGTCGATGTGATTCCTCATAAGACGATGATCTATACCGGCCCTATTGATAGCTATTTTAATTACTGCTATGGAAGGTTGCCGTATCGCTCCATTGAATTTAAGTTTGAAACGATAGAATCAGAAGTGTTTCAATCCACAGGAACGATCAACTTTCCCAACGAACATCCTTACACACGGATAACAGAGTTTAAATATTTGACTGGCCAAAAACACCCAAAAACCTCGATCGTTTATGAATATCCGCAGGCGGAGGGTGACCCATATTACCCCATTCCTCGCCCTGAAAATGCTGAGATCTATAAAAAATATCAGCGATTGGCAAACACTATGACCAATACTTATTTTACTGGTCGGTTAGCCACATATCGATATTATAACATGGATCAGGTGGTTGCGCAATCTTTAGCCTTATTTGAGAAGATTACGCAGCGTCATTCCGAAAATCATGTTAATGGGAATGGACAGCAAGTTTATCAAAAGGCCTGAAATCTGGGGAGGCCTTGAGTGTTCTTTCAATAGAGTAAAAAATCTTTATATGGATCAATTACTCTATTGTGGTCACTATTCCAGGGCCGTTCAGGATATTGATAGGATCGCATCGTTGGGGTTAAAAGCCATGCGTTATCCCGTTCTGTGGGAACGACTTCAACCATCGCTTAGCCATAGCGTTGAATGGGGCTCAGTGGAAGCTCCTTTGCAAGCGTTGATTAAAAATAATATCACCCCTATAGTCGGATTGATGCACCATGGAAGCGGGCCTGCTTATTCAGATATTCTTCAGCCTGGTTTTGCTTCCAGCTTGAAAGATTTTGCCGGTCAGGTAGCTAGAAAATTCCCATGGGTTGAATATT
>JAYSOP010000492.1:0-2536 GCA_043722905.1 Chryseolinea sp. | reverse complement strand
TTCCAACACAACCTGAGGAAGGCAATTGGAAGTCAGCAATGGGGAGCGGAATAGCGCTGAGCACCACCGGTGGGGTTACCTTTACCTGACATCCTGGGTTCGCAGAAGTAACCTGAAGGTGATATTCCCCGGATTTAGTAGCCTCATAGCTGGAGGCTGTCGCGCCAGGAAGAAGTCCTTCTGTCTTTTCAAACCACTGGAAACTAAACCCCGTTGTCACAGGTGGAGATACACTGAGATTTTTCAAGTCTCCCGCGCAAAACTTCAGTGCACCGCTAAAGGAAATGGAAAAGTCAGGAATACTCACTGCTTCTACAAGAGTGGTATCAGTCTTGGCAATACAGGTACCTGCGACCATTTCTACAATATAAAGTCCCGCATCCCGAATTTGAAAGTTCGGGCGGGTGATTGTTCTTGTGGTTGCTGTTCCGGAAAAACCGTTTGGTCCGCGCCACCGGTATTCTGTTGCTCCGACATCATTTACCTCAAGGTTGAGTGCATTACCAGAGCAAACCGGGCTGTTGCTCCGCGCCTCCGGCAGGTTTGCATTTAGTGCTGTTCCGGGGGTTGAAACCGTGATAGAGACAACGTTTGATTCCTTTGCGCAGGCACCGGATTCAGACGTCGCCCTGACTTTGTAGGTTCCCGAAGCCGTCACCGTTAAAAAACCTTCCGCACCGGATTTAACCGGGGTTGGAGATCCGTCTTTAAGCCATTCGTAGTTCACGATTCTTCCTGCTGTAGCCGTTAATTGAAGTGGATTGCCTGCACAAACATTCAGCGATCCTCCAGGTGTTACCTCAGGAACCATGCATGCTTTATTGCGGATCACTGATATTTTCGATGCGGGTATCGGAATACCGGAGAAATCGTCAACACTCGTGAAAATAATATCAGGTTTCCCATCTCCATCCATGTCGGCGGTATTGAGGTTGCGATTAATATAGGTGGTATTTAATTTGATAAATGTCGCGTGACTGATTGTACCCGGTTGACTTGTATTGTTTAAAATGGAAATGGATTTTGTCAGGGAAGCTACGGCAATATCCGGTTTACCATCGCCATCAAAATCACCGAAGTCCATACCCACTGGTCGCACGTCTGTTATAAAAAACTGTGCAGCTGAAAACGATAGGGAGGTTTCCGATTGATTCCTGTAAATGGAAATATCACTGCCAGTCAATCGGGCGATGGCAATGTCTGGTCTTAAGTCGCCATCAAAATCCCCAACTTGGATATTGCTGATGGCCTTGTTGACATTGATCTCCAAAATTTCGGAGAAATCAAAATTTCCCCTGTTGCGACAAACGAAAAGTTTATTTTCATTGTCAGCCTGATATTGACTCGTTATGATTTCAGGCAAACCATCCTTATTCAAATCCTTTAATTCAAGCGCATCAGTTGACAATGCCTGGGGGATGGTGATGTTTACAGGGGTTGCAAAAGCAATGGTTGATATACTGCTTTGATTAGGTAAGATGCTGACAATATTTCCTCCCGTGTCGGTAACAACAATTTCTGGTTTGCCATCCATGTTGAGATCGGCTATAGCTAGGCGCTTTACTTTTCTGCCAGTAAGCCGAAAGGTTTGAATGACAAAATTAAAATTACCTGTATTTAGAAGAACAAAAATTCGGTTTCCATCAGCACCTTCTGACAACACAATGTCTGCTTTTCCATCACCATCCAAGTCGCCGCATTTGGCGTGTAAAGTTTTTGCATTAACAAGGAAGTCATGACTAATTAATTGTATGTTTCCCGGAGTGCTGGCATTTTCAAAAATGGTAACCAGATTTGAATTACTGCTTGCCGTAGAGACATCTGGTTTTTTATCGTTATTAAAATCGCAGAGGCATAGGTCATAAAGACCACTTTGTGCGTCAAAGTCTGCTTGTATTGAAAATTCAGTATCAGCAATGCCCTGCTCCCCTTTGTAATTCAGGAAAAATGGATCCGGACTATAGCCTGTTAAACCGTTTGCAACATTGGTAACGGAAATATTATTGTAGGATGCCCCTGCGGGGGTACGAACCTGAATGATTTGATTCGTGATGGTTTTTATATCCCCTTGTGCAGCCCCAAAAAAAACTTTGATTTTAGCGGGGTCAATTCCAAAATCACTCCCATGCAGCGTAGTGATTTCGTTCATCGCGGCATTGGACTTGTCTACGGCCAATACAACTGGTTTTTGACTCATGGCGCCGTGGCCTATGACTATAAAAATGAATATCAGAATCCGCTGCTGTGTTCCCATGGCCTCAATCGCTTTTTTGTGCAGGTGTGTTAGTATATTGATGTATGATGTTGATTGTTTTTCCTTTTATCACCTTTTCTTTTTTATCATTTGGCCCTTCGACTTTAAATTGCTTTTTCCTTTGTTTCGGATTTTTTTATTCAGGTTGGTCTCCATCAGATACATCACCGATAACCTTAATCCCATGTTTCTGGTTTTAAGATTATCATCATACGTTACCGGAATCACATAGTCTGCGCTCGTAGCGGTACCCATCCAGGTATGACCTAATTCAAATCTCAG
>JAYSOP010000491.1:0-3226 GCA_043722905.1 Chryseolinea sp. | reverse complement strand
TTTCGGGAGATAAGGTCATTGGCGGAATTGGCATTAGTGGCTTATCCGAGGAAGAAGATGAAAAAATTGCCTATGCCGCGATTATGGCTGTATATGGAGTTCAGGGTTAGGTGCGTGCGATTTATTTTTGATTTTGTAACTGCTGATTCGGGCCATTAGTAACATACAAGTATGAAATAAATAGTCAGTGGTCAGCGGTGTCAGCGGTCAATCGTCAATAGTCAGTAGTCAGTGGTCAATAGTTGTCAATAGTTGTCAATAGTCAATAGTCAGTGGTCAGGTCAATAGTCAGTATGGGCGGCGGTGTGTAATATCGGTTTCATTTTCGAAGATTAAGCAACTTACAGGCTATGCTCAATTTATACCTGAAGTCATTTAGCCGAATACAAAAAGGCAAATGAGGCATGCTGCCCTTTATAAAGGGCCAAAATGTCAGTCAGACATTTATGATGCCGGATATCGGGCGCTAAACTTTAGTGGGTAAAGTTTGATCACGTCCATAAAAAAAACCGGTTTGAACCGGTTGCCTATTTATAATCGTATTGGAAACTACCCTAATGCTTCTACAGCCTGTACCTCATCCGGCATCATTCGTTTGAAGAGGTTTTCAATTCCAGCCTTTAAGGTTACCATCGAGGAAGGGCATCCGCTGCAGGATCCCTGTAAACGCACCTTTACAATTCCATCATGAAAAGAATGGAAAGTAATAGCTCCTCCATCCTGTTCGACTGCGGGCCGGATGTATTCTTCGAGGATGGTCTTAATTTTTTTTACGGTGTCCGTTTCCTCGCCGGCTGGAGATGGCTCACTTTCATCCACTTCAATTATGAATCTGCCTGATTGCAAAAAATCCTTTATATGTTCTTTTATTGTTCCTTGAATTTCCAGCCACTCAACGGCTTCTTTTTTGGTGACTGTGATGAAATTACTCATATAAAAAACCCTGTCAACAAAAGGAAAAGAAAATAACTCTTTTGCCAAAGGAGCATTCCATGCGCTCTGAATATCTGGAAAATCGAAACTTAAACCCTCAGGAATGAGCATCTCATTGACCACAAACTTCAATGAATTGGGATTCGGATTCGATTCGAGGTAGATATGAATATTTTTCGGTGTTGTCTGCAGCATAATTTCTTTAGTTACCATAACAAAAATACGGATTTTAAGTTCGAAAAAATCATCCTCAGGGCTATTTATCGCATTAATGGTACATTTTACGGCTTATCCAAACACCAAGTTTTCCTATATTCACCCCTGAAAAACGATTGTTAACCAAAATCAGGAGTGTGGCCCGGAAACGAATTATTCACGTCTTTTTATTGCTCTTTACCGTTTCTGCCGTCATCCATTTAGGCGACATCTATCAAGTCTTTTCTGTTCATCCATTGGTGCTTACCGGGAGCCGGTGGGCAGCGTGGTTGGCCGTCATTGCTTTTGCTTTCGAAAAGAAATCACTTACCACCTGGATACTGGTCAGTATGATTATTGGCGTTGAGATCGGGCTAAACTTTCCCCTCTTCGCGCAGAATCTTCAGGTATTGAGCAGAATTTTTTTGCGTCTCATTAAAACGATTATTGCTCCGATATTATTCGCCACCCTTGTAGTAGGTATTGCGGGACACTCAAACCTGAAACAGGTCGGGCGTATGGGCTGGAAGTCTATTCTGTATTTTGAAGTGGTCACTACGATCGCGCTGATTATTGGTGTTATTGCGATCAATCTCACTCAGGCCGGTGTGGGTATCGCTCTACCGGAAGGATTTAAACAGGATTTACCCGAAGCCAAAGCGCAAACATGGGACGAAACGATTCTGCACATATTTCCTGAAAATTTTATTAAATCCATTTATCACGGGGAAGTACTGCCGATTGTTGTTTTTAGCATTCTTTTCGGAATTTCACTTGCCTTACTTCCGGAAGGAAGAAAAAGACCGGTTCTGGATTTCACGGAAGGTCTGGCAGAGACCATGTTCAAATTCACGAACATCATCATGCACTTTGCCCCGTTTGGCGTAGGGGCTGCCATTGCGGTAACCGTTGGACACCTCGGTATAGATATTCTGATGTATCTCCTGAAATTACTGTTCACCCTATATGGAGCGCTTATTGTTTTTCTTCTGGGCGTACTGTTACCGGTGGCGTTGTTTATTAAAATACCCCTCCGGAAATTTATCAGCGCAATTTCTGAACCGGTATCCATTGCGTTTGCCACCACCAGTTCAGAATCTGCTTTGCCTAAGGCCATGGAGAATATGGAGAAGCTCGGTGTCCCTCGAAAAATAGTATCCTTTGTACTTCCTACTGGTTATACCTTTAACCTTGATGGAAGCACACTTTACCTGGCACTGGCTTCGATCTTCGTGGCGCAGGCAGCCAATATCGATCTGAGTATCGGCAAGCAAGTGTTAATGGTGTTTACCTTAATGCTAACCAGTAAAGGGGTGGCCGGGGTTCCAAGAGCCACCCTCGTAATACTTCTCGGAACCGCAGCATCCTTTGGTTTACCGCTATGGCCCATCATGGCGATCTTAGGGATTGATGAGCTCATGGATATGGCCCGCACTTCCGTAAATGTTATTGGCAACTGTCTTGCAACAGTAGTCATCGCCAAATGGGAAGGCGAATTTGTCGAGACCGATATTACAGATTTTGATTAGGGCGATTAAACCCTTGACCCACGTTTGCTCGTCGCCATAATGACAATCCCTGCTACAAGAATAAGGGCACCTGTTATGGGAGACCAGTAGATCGGTGTCTTTTCTGTTTTGTTGATTTCGATCGGCCCGATGTCAGCAACTTCTTTTTTGGTGATCAGGTTGAATCCGGTGAAAAGTGTCATAATGCCACCAATCACAATTAATAATATTCCTAAGGTTCTCATAATTGAATAATTTGATTTCCTTATGGTAAAAGTTGTGCCTAACCTTAAACAAGATGAATTTAAGAGAAAGTGCTGCTAATGCCGATTTAATTCTACAGCTGCCTAAGAATGAAGGCGAGCCATCTTATCCATCAATAAAAAATCGGCGATAACGAGCGCTGCCATGGCTTCCACGATGGGTACCGCTCTCGGAACCACGCATGGGTCGTGCCGTCCTTTTCCTGAAACAGTGACCGAATTTCCTTCTTTATTGACGCTTTCCTGATCCTGCATGATGGTGGCGACGGGTTTAAAGGCAACATTAAAATAAATGTCTTCACCATTCGAAATGCCCCCCTGGACACC
>JAYSOP010000490.1:0-4206 GCA_043722905.1 Chryseolinea sp. | reverse complement strand
CTAGGTGAATTACCCCGCAGGATTATCCAGAAAACAAAAGAATGGATCATTTCCATTCAGTTGGAAAAAAACTTTACGAAGGAAGAAATTATCACCATGTATTTAAATACCAGTGATTTCAGCAGCAATGCCTATGGAATTAAGGTGGCGGCAGAAACTTATTTTAATAAACAACCGGACAGTCTCAATATACAGGAGTCCGCAGTGCTTGTTGGAATGCTTCAGGCACCATCATTGTATAATCCGCAGCGAAACCCCAACAATTCACTTCAGAAACGCAATGAAGTATTAAGAAAGCTGCTTGGCCACGGGTATATTGAAAATCAACGCAGCTACGACTCCATCAAATCTTTGCCGATTGAGCTGCAATATTTGGTGCAAAATCAAAACAAAGGCATTGCCACGTATTTCAGATCTGTCCTCACCAGTCATTTAATGGCCTGGAGCAAAGAACATGGCTATGATCTCTGGGAGTCAGGATTAAAAATATACACCACGATTGATAGCCGCATGCAGCAATATGCGGAACAGGCGATGATCGAGCATATGGCCCTTTTACAAACGGAGTTTACCAGTCAATGGAAACTAAAAGGCAGTGAACCATGGGTGGATGATGATGGCCACGAGATGAAAAACTTTTTACAGCGCAAAATAAAGAAGACCCTGGCCTACAAAGCGCTGGTGGAAAAGTACGGGGGAAAATCAGACTCAGTCGACATCATGCTGAAGTTAAAAAAGCCCATGACTGTCTTTAGCTGGAAAGGTGACCGCGATACACTTTTCAGTTCGATGGATTCCTTGCGGTACTATAATCGTTTTTTGCAATCCGGGCAAATGTCAATGGATCCTGGAACAGGTGCTATCAAAACCTGGGTGGGGGGAATTGATCACAAGTATTTTAAATATGATCACGTAAAACAATCCACCCGCCAGCCCGGATCAACCTTCAAACCATTCGTATATGGAAAAGCTATTGAGGATGGATATTCTCCTTGTTATCAATTGTTGGATATTTCTCCGGTCATTAAAGTTTCAGGTGGAACGTGGTATCCGAAAAATGCGGAGGGTGATTATGGAAAAGGTGGAAAATATAATCTCCGGCAGGCCATGGCCCGATCAATTAATTCGATCAGCGCCCAACTCATCGATCATGTTAAACCGCAAAACGTTGTAGACTTCGCCCAACGCCTGGGCATTACCACTCACCTTGAAGCGGTTCCATCTTTATGTCTTGGAACCAGTGATGTGACTTTGCACGATATGGTTTCCGCTTACTGCAGTTTTGTAAACCAGGGTATATATACAAAACCTTACTTTATCACACGAATCGAGGATAAGAACGGGAATGTAATAGAAACTTTTGTCCCTAAAACCAGTCAGGCTATGGACGAAAAAACTGCCTATAAAATGATCTATATGCTTCAAGGTGGTGTTGATGAGGAAGGAGGGACATCCAGGGGTCTGACTTATTCATTAAAAGTAGACAATGAAATCGGAGGAAAAACCGGAACCACGGACAACGCATCAGATGGCTGGTACATGGGGGTGACACATAACCTCGTCACGGGTGTGTGGGTTGGTGGAGATGAGCGGAGCATTCACTTCCCTTCATGGTTTTTTGGCCAGGGAGGAAAAACAGCCCGGCCTATCTGGGACAAATATATGGTTAAGGTTTACGAAAACCCTGAAGTAGGTTACGGTAAAGGTTTTTTCAAAAGACCTAATGGCAGCCTTGATATGACCCTTAATTGTTCTGAGTATTCTACTGCTGATTCCACAGAAGTGGAATTGAAAGAAATTACACTGGACGATTTCAATTAAGGAGAATGTATGGCCGATATGAAAGAGGCTATCCAACGCTTACCCGATTCGCCCGGGGTTTACCGGTTTCACAATGCGGAGGGAGAGTTGATTTACATTGGGAAAGCAAAGAATCTTAAAAAACGCGTAACCAGCTACTTTACTAAAGCGGCGGGCGTCAACCGTAAAACTTTGCGGTTGGTTTCTGAAATCCGGAGTATCGATTACACGGTTTCCGATACTGAATTTGATGCCCTGCTTCTTGAGAACAATTTCATCAAGCAAAACCAACCAAAATACAACATCCTTTTAAAGGACGATAAAACTTTTCCCTACATCTGCATTCTGAAGGAACGCTTTCCAAGAATAATCTACACGCGAAAGTATATCCCAAGCCAGGGGGAATATTTTGGTCCTTATTCAAGTGTTTCCGCAATGAAGAACGTTCTGGACCTGATACGTAAATTATACTCCATCCGAACCTGCAGCCTCTTGCTGAACCAACAGAATATCGAACAGCAAAAATTTAAGGTTTGTCTCGAATTCCACATCGGAAATTGTAAAGCTCCGTGCGTCGGATCGCAAAGTGAAGAAATGTATCACGAGGAAATCGAGCAAGCCAGAAATATTCTCAAAGGCGATGTAAGTATCGTCCACCAGTATTTCAAAACACAAATGCAGGATGTAGCGACAAATATGGAGTTTGAAAAGGCCCAGCGGTACAAAGAAAAAATCAACACGCTCGAACGTTTTCAATCCAAATCAACGGTTGTTAATCGCGCCCTTACAAACATTGATGTGTTGACCATCACCAGTATCGAAGAATATGGCTACATCAATTATCTCCAGATAAAGGAAGGTGCTATTGTCTTTTCAAAATCAGTAGAAGTAAAAAAGAAACTCGATGAACCAGATGAAGACCTGCTGGCGTTTGCGGCACAGGAGTTACGAATAGGAAACAATAAAATAGTTTACAGCAACGTGCCCATCAGTCTATTGGAAGAAGATGCGGAAAATATAATTCCTAAGATAGGAGATAAAAGAAAACTAATCAGCCTCTCACTGAAGAACGCGCTGGAGTTGAAGAATGAGAAGGAAATGCTAAGGGAAGGAAAAAAATCAAAATTCCTGGAAGTCCTGGCCATCCTGCAAAAGGATCTTCACCTTACTGCTTTACCTCTGGTAATTGAGTGCTTTGATAACTCGAATTTCCAGGGAACTACACCTGTTGCCTCAATGGTGCGATTCGTCAATGCCAAACCGGATAAAAAAAATTATCGCCATTATAATATCAAGACCGTTACCGGTGCAGATGATTTTGCATCCATGAAGGAGATTGTCGGTCGCAGGTATAAAAGAATTCTTGAGGAAGCAGGACAACTGCCCGATCTAATTTTGATTGATGGTGGGAAAGGGCAACTAAGCAGTGCGTGCGAAGCTTTGAAAGAGACCGGTATATATGGGAAAGTGCCCATTGCGGGCATTGCCAAAAAACTGGAAGAGATCTATTATCCTGACGACCCCATTCCTTTGCATATCAATAAAAAGTCACCCGGATTGCTCCTGCTGCAACAGGTACGCGATGAGGCTCATAGGTTTGCCATAAATTTCCACCGTCAGAAAAGAAGCAAGTCACAGATCAAAACTGAAATTGAAGAGCTTCAAGGTATCGGCAGAAGTACGGCTAATAAGTTGTTACGGCATTTTAAATCAGTCAAGAAAATTCGGGAAGCGCACTTTGAGGAACTTGAAACACTTATTGGCAAATCAAAAGCCCGCATTGTAAAGAACATGACTTAACCATCTTTTGAAATCATTCCAAAAAAAAAGAGACCGAAGTCTCTTTTATGCTTTATACACCTTTTGCATTACGCTTCTTAGAACTCCCATAGATTGTGTTCTTTCTCCATCAACTCCAGTTCAGCCCATTCAGTTGCCCAAACAGCTTCCTTCCAGGTTTTGCCATTGGCTGTGTAGATTTCGAAAATGGTTTCGTCGTCAGGGTTTTCGATCTTCCGGATCGTTCCGTGAAACAGGCGCAGCAAAATTGCATCGGCAAAGTTTTTATTCTGCGCAGTGTTCTGTCTGTTGAACCAAACGGCCTTAGTAGGGTGGTTTCTGAAAACTTTTTCCAGATCCTTATACTTGAACCATCCCAACTCTTCGTCGACCTGAGTAGTTGTCTTGGAACCGGGAACAATAATCTGAATGGCCTGGATATCGTAATATAGACGCGATCTTCTTTTGTCGAAAATAACATCCTCAACCAGACGCAGGATATTCATGTCACGCGGAAGATAATCGGCTGCCTTCCCTTCTGAAGTTGCGGCCCAATCATCCGGTGAAGTCTCGGGATTTTTTCCTGTATTATCGACTAGAACCCTGTAATTTTTACCGTTATAACTG
>JAYSOP010000489.1:0-1945 GCA_043722905.1 Chryseolinea sp. | reverse complement strand
GAAAGGGAAAAAAAGGCATCAGTCAATAAGAGTTCCTTTCGGAGCAAAGTTTCCGAAGAGAAATCTGCCCGAAGATTTTCCAGTTCACTTAAATGATAGCTCCCTTTACAAAATCCATAGTAACGAATATTACGAACAATGTTAATCATGGAGTCTGCGAGTAGAGTATAATTTCCTTTTTCGATCCAGACCGGTTTGTTTTCAAATGTTTGATAGAACAACAAAACAGCAGGGCTCCTGGCTAAATTCTTAAAACACGTTTCTGTTGAATCATGAGGAATCGACAACGGTTTTTGTTCCTTGGCCACCGTAGGTTGAATATTCATTACCGAAATCTGACTGCCAGTATTTTTGCATCCAAAAGCAGTAAAAAGAACAACGACAAGAATACAGTGGTAAAAGAATATATTTTTGAAAATCATGTATTATCGGTTGAATACGTGAAAAAACGAAATTCAACTCCCTTCTCCTATGACGATTGTCACGTCTGTTAGTGATCGGAATCATTCATACAAAGCATTCGATTCGGTAGGTTACACAATAAATCAAATGTTATGGATGCTCATTTTTATAATGTAAACGTTACCTGGAATAAAGACCGAAAAGGCATGATGTGTTCGCCGGAATTAAAATTAAACGGAACGACAGATGCCTGCATCGAAGTAGCCACTCCACCTCAATTTCCAAAGGGTATACCGGGAATATGGTCTCCGGAACATTTATTTACTGCCGCTGTGAGCAGCTGTTTCATGACAACTTTTCTTTCCATTGCTGAAAACTCAAAACTGGAATTTAAATCCTTTGCCTGTAACTCAAACGGAAAGCTAGATCAGATTGACGGCAAACTTCAAATGACTGAGGTAATCTTAGAGCCCGTATTGAGCATCTGGAAAGAGGAGGACCGGGAAAAGGCAATCCGGATTTTATCCAAAACAGAAGGCGCGTGTCTCATTACCAATTCGATTAAGTCGAAAGTTACGATGAAACCTGTAGTTGATATTGTATCTGAAGCGGTATCTCAATCTTAAAATTTCATGCTTATGGACTATCAATCTAAAGGCCAATCTAATGGTAACCCTAAAAAGCCGAATGAAATTCCGGTGCCGGGAAAAACTCCTGAAACAATTCCTGCTGAGGAACCGGAGCCTGGCGTTTGGCCAAAAAAAGAATCGGAAATTCAAATTGGGAGAGAGCCGCTAACCGTACCTCCTACAGCTCCGCCAGAGTTACCCTCACAACCTGAGTGGTAATCCTGAATCTATATTAATTTTGAAACAATTATCAGGTCGCATGGACGACATTAGTGTATTGACCTGATAAAAACGCGTAACCTTCTGAAAGTGATCTATCCAAAGCCCTTGGAGAAACTGCCTCACTATAGAAGAAAATCAAAAAGTATGTACTCGCTCGATATGCTCAGGTTGTAGGAGAATGGAATTATCCGGAATTAAATACGGCTGGAGCTTTAGGATGAAGGGTCGTAAGAGAGCCCTATTGTATCTGTCACCCCGGTACGGCCAAGAGCGACCGGCATCATTTTAAACAGCGGAGTATCGGAGAAAATTAAAATTGAATTAAAATCTGTGAAGGTCTATGCGGAAGGACGAGGTATCCGGATTGAGATTACAAATAAGCGTAATATGAAAGACATCCAATGTCTGATTGCTAACAAATTGTAAAATTCAAAAAAGTCCAGTTTTAGTTCACATTTTAATCTGCTTTTTTTAATAGATTCTTCTACTTCATTTGGGATTTTTGAATTTAAAACGAGTGATGCACTTTGCCCCAATCTCTTGCAAGTTGCTTAATGCCTGTCTGTCAAGTTTATTCAACGCATCCTGCAAAAGTGGAGTTAATGCATTGTGAAATAAAAACACACAGTTTACTTTTCAGCCAGGTATTTCATTGACTTCAGCATTTTCTTTTCCATTATGAAATGGGGGAC
>JAYSOP010000488.1:0-2746 GCA_043722905.1 Chryseolinea sp. | reverse complement strand
CAGTTATATTGAATTTGATGTCTTATTGTCAATGAAAACCTTCCCAATTGAAAAGTTAAACTGGAGTTGGGCCTGGACACAACTTGAAACGTATGTGTTATTAAACAAGCAAGCGAACGCTGATCATGTACGAGCAAAACTCCAGACTATTCCGCGCAAGCATGCCGAACAAACCCTTCAACGTGTAATGAACACTTCCTTTGACGAATACATAAAATCAGGAAAGAAATGGGAATTGTTCCTGCAACCAATGACCAGTATTCATTTGCCTGAGGAGACGGTTCTGAACAGATTGAATGAACCAGGTAATATTAAGATTATTTATTCCCTCATCACTGCCGCAGCCTTTATCATACTCTTATCGTGTATCAACTTTATGAACTTGTCTACAGCGCAATTCACACGAAGAGTAAAAGATGCCAGCGTAAGAAAAATACTTGGTCTCGGAAAGATGGAATTGAGCTTCGGCTACTTTCTGGAGGCACTCATACTTTGTACAATTGCCCTCGTGGCCGCCCTATCTATTACGCAGATTTTGTTGCCTGCGTTTAACCTGATGACTGGCAAATCGCTGGAATTCCATATGTTTAGTGACCCGTCGCTGCTTGCCTCGTTGCTCATTTTGGTTTTAGTGATGGCGATATTTTCAAGCATATACCCAGCGTTGTTCCTTAACCGGTTCCATCCGGTGGAGGCACTCAAGGGAAAGATCAGGGTTGGTAGAGAAGGAAAATCATTCCGCAATGGTCTGGTGGTCTTTCAGTTTACAATGTCTATTGTTTTGATCATCTGTACAGGAATTGCCTTTGAGCAACTGAAGTTCGTATCCGAAAAATCTTTGGGGTTTGATAAAGAAAATCTACTGGTGCTTGAGCATGTAGAAGGATTAAAGAACGGACAAACGCTTGCCGATGCTGCAAGAGATGTTCGTGGCGTGATGGATGTCTCCTGGTGCACATCCTTGCCTCCGAAGATCTGGGGAGGCGACACGTTCAGCGCCGAGGGTTTGAACGGAATTTCATTTCCGCTCAACTATACCTCAAGTGATGAACATTATTTGTCCACGCTCGATATCAAATTGTTAGTCGGTGGTAACTTTTCAAAGAACAATCCTGCCGATGCAAACAGGGTGATATTGAATGAAATGGCCATTAAGAAGATCGGATGGAAAGCCGATGGATCAGTTATTGGAAAGAAAATTCAATCACCTGACGGAGGTCTCAGCTGGGAGGTAATCGGTGTGGTGGCAGATTTTCATTACTGGTCGCTCGAAAATCCCATCGAGCCGATGGCTATTTTTAATATTCAGAATACTGCTCTCAATACCGGACAAAAGCAATTTCTCGCGTTGCGCGTAGAGGCGCAAGACACAGAAGCATGGCAAAATACGCTATCATCATTGAACACACTGTGGAAAAAACATGCCGGCGATGCTCCTTTTCAATATGCTTTCGTAGATCAAACATTTGCCGAAACCTTTAAGACACAAAATCAGTTTGCAAGTGTCCTTTCGGTAATGGCAGGTCTCGCAATTTTGATCGCCAGTCTTGGATTATTAGGGATGATCATTTATGCACTTGAACAACGGACGAAAGAGATCGGGATACGCAAAGTTTCCGGCGCAACGGTATGGCAAATTCTGGTGTTGATCTCAAAAGGCTATACGAGGCTGATCTTTATTGCCTTCGTGATTGGCGCACCGCTTTCATATTGGCTGATGCATGAATGGCTTAAAGATTTTGCTTATCGCATAACGCCTTCCCTGTTGACTTTTGCATTAACAGGGGCTGGCACGTTGTTAATCGCGGTGGTCATCACAAGTTACCATTCCATTCGCGCGGCACTTCAGAATCCGGTGGATATTCTGAAGGATGAGTAGGTATTTTTTCCTAATAGTGCCTCATCAACCATCGTCCACGGGCTCATAGTCTATTGACTTTTTTCATCTTACCTAACATTCGTTAACTACAAAATCAAAAATTTTTTCTGTCATTCACTTGAATACTAAATGATTATTCGTGAAAATTGTGGTGTAACAAAACAAAATGGTACAGTTTCAGGATATGGCAAGTCAATTCATCTGCACTGCAAACGTGAGAAATCTCGTTTCCATGCTATTGAACCTCATTAACGTCATAAAACCCTCAGGAGCGCCCGTGGTATAATAATTGTTAAGATATAACCCGACCGCCCCTGAGAAATCTGGGGCGGTTTTGTTTTATAGAGCTCATAACAAACTAACAGTTGTAAATATGTATTACACAAAGGACACGGTCCTCTTCTTAAATGGTAAGTTCATCAAGGCCGTTGATGCGCATATCGATCCTTACAGCCAGACGTTGCATTATGGGTTTGGGGCATACGAGGGAATCCGGTCATACCAAACTTTGAACGGGGTAAAAGTATTTAAAGCCTACGAACATTTTGAGCGTTTGAAAAACAGCTGCTCTCAAATGAGCATCAATCTTGAGTATAATGCAGAAGAACTCACCCAGGTAGCCTATCAGTTACTGGAGAAAAATAATCTTACGGATGCGTATCTGCGGCCCCTTGTCTTTTGTGGTCCAAACATGAGGCTTACTAGAACTCCGGATGTCTACCTGATGATTGGCGCCTGGAAATGGGCTAAGTATCATGGTGGGAAATTGTTAAAAATTTGTGTCTCCTCACATCGAAGGCCTGACCCGGCCTCCATGAAAGTGGATGCTAAAATTACAGGGTATTATGTAAATAACATTTTGGCTAC
>JAYSOP010000487.1:0-3952 GCA_043722905.1 Chryseolinea sp. | reverse complement strand
GTGTGCTAAAGATCACGGAGAGTCTCGAGTAAATTATAAATATCGGGTGCGAGCCACCTCACCCATCTTCTATTGTGCGTCTGATCGTTTGTAGAGCCCTCTCCGTAAGGAGAAGATTCTTTGTGTGCAGGACTTAACGAACAAGAGCTTCCAATTATTTCAGGATTGTGAATCTTATGATTGCGAACGTCTACGTCTGCAAATTTAGTGCTCATAAATATTAAGGACATCCCTACGGGATTTAAATACCTTTCTCTTACTGTTTCTACCATAAGGCCATCCCTCCGGGATTTTAAGCGGGAACGTCATGGGAAGCGAAGGGTCGCGCCGAACGGGAGCAAGAATTCCCGCCGTCTCCGCAGTGTCTCCTGTCTCAGGGACGCTGCGGTGGATGAACTCGGATCACCTCACCATTCCGCCTTCAGGCAAATCACACGCGCCCACGCTAGCTTCAGCGGAAACGTCTTCTTGCGCATTTTAGTTTCTTATTTTTCTCACCCCGAGCACCACGCTCCGCACCAAACGGTCACCCGCGAACATCTGAAAAAAATTACAGTTCTCTTTTTTCAAACCTGACATTTCTCACCCTTCCGCTGGAAACTTTGAAGCCTGTTATCTCGGATTTATTATTGCGGGTGAATTCTATTTTACCCATGAACCATACAGGGGTGGAAAATGCATCCTCTCCTATAGGTGTCAACGCGGCAGGTTCATGGCGAATGTGGTTTGCCATGAGCGTGTCTCCTTTCAGCTCCAGCGTGTAGATTGTCTGCAGTTCAGGGCTGTAATACGTTCCCTCAAAAGATTGAAGATCGATGGAACCAGGATCAAAAGGTTTCATCCTGGGAGCAATGATAGTTTGGCCGCCCTGATAAAGAGTAAACTGATTTACTGTATTGTCACGTTTTTTATTGAAGACGATCTTTACATCTGCTGGCTCAATGTGGAACACCGAGTCGGCGCTTGCCACCAGTGGGAAAGGGGGTCGGCCCGTAGCCGTGACTATAAATTGTCCGTTCTCCTGTTTAAAGCTGATCCTCATTTCATTGTTCAACTGATAATCTCCTTCATACAACTTCAATATTTTTTCGCTTACCTTAAGACCACCAGCAACCGGTGGTTCACTTTCGGTTTTTTTGGTTTCTTTCAATTGATCTTTTAAGTAAATGTCAGCGATCTTGTTACCTAACCCACCGGGATTGAAAGATCCCAGATTGCTTAACACGGCAATGGAAAGTTTATGATCAGGGAAACGCAGAAGGTGGCTTCGGAATCCTGCATCACCTCCGTCGTGTGCAATTATTTTCAGGCCTTTGTAAGTTGAAATGCCCTGACCGAAAGCGTAGTCGATGGTGTCCCCTTTGCTCAGCACACCGCGTTCTTCCATTTGTTTCATCACTTTTTGATTACCGACTTTCATGGTGTAAAAATTATTCGACCATTTCGTCAGGTCTTCCGCGGTTGTGAACAGGCTGGTAGCGCCAGCGTTGGCGTAACTTAACACACTCTTTTTCAAACCATCAGGAGAATCCTCAAAGGAATAGGCTCTGTTTTTCACCATCTTTTCATGGTCATCGTAGAACAGCGTGTTGTTCATCTCCAGTGGTTTGAAGATATTTTCGCTGCACCACAGAGAAAAAGTTTTTCCCGACACGCGGCTCACGATTTCACCCATCAGCGTATATCCCGTATTGCAATAAGAAAATTCTTCTCCTGGTTTGAAATTTAGTTCCTCCTGGTGACTCATCAATCTCAACACCTGATTGCGGGTTATGACGTCATCTAGACGCCATCCGGCAAGTGCGAGCAGGTTCCATTGGTCACGCAGTCCGCTGGTATGGTGAACAAGATGTTTGATGGTGATCTTATGTCCAAAGTCGTGCAGCTCGGGTAAATATTTCCGGATGTCGTCATCAAGAGAGATCCTGCCCTGGTCCGCCAGCAAGGCGATGGCAAAGGCAGTAAACTGTTTTGACACGGACGCCACGTGAAAAATTGTTTTCGGCGAGTTGGGAATATTGTATTCCGGATTGGCTGATCCATACCCTTTGCTGAAAAGTATTTTATCATTCTTCGCCACTGCAACAGTAACGCCAGCGCTTCCCGATTTGATCATGCCAGCGATAAGTAAGTCGACTTGTTTTTCAGGGTTTCCCTGGGCACACGCGGAAAAGTTGATAAGGAGAAGGATAACGATGAGGTTTTTCATGGGGTGTTAATTCGTGGTAGACGAACATTAAATTACGGATTTTCATGGAAAAAAAAATGGAAGCCATGGGTATCGATTTTGTTGGAATTGGCCTCACTTCAACCCCTGAAAATTATACTTCGCGTTTTCCCAGAAACTGTCCAAGCCAATGATCCTCGTTTTAAAAAAGGAAATCAGGTCAGGCCAGTGATCTTTGTTAAACACTGAAACGCCCGAAATCTCTTTATATATTCTGCTGATGATTTTGCCATCAGCAACGGGCACGTGCAGTTGCCAGTCCCATTCTTCCTTCAGTATATCGTGCAGGAAGTTCTTCAACTCCAGGAATTGCTCGAAATATAACTCCTGAATATCTGGATCACTATGTTCCATTGAAATGTAGATAGCGGAAGATTTTTGGCCGGCATCCATCCGTAAATACACGTCCTTTAAGGTCGTATGATAATTCACCCAGTTCACCTTCATGCCTTCGGCCGAAAGTATTGGACCCATGTATCTGCCAAACGTTGTCCAGAACTCCTGTTTAATGCGCGACGCCTCTTCCCGGGTAAACATGATGCAAAATACAGTTAAGAGATTATATGTCGCACTCAAATGTTATCAATTGCCTCGCCCTGTGTGCGGTCTGGAAAATACCAAATGCAATACACGGAGTCACAGAGGAATTTTTTTTTGGTCTTGTGTGGCTGAAATGTTGGCAATATGAATTTCGTGAGTGCTTCTTAAAGTGGTGCTAGAGGTCACGGAGAGCTCTTGAGTAAATTATAAAAATCGGGTGTCAGCCTTAAGAGTGGAGGCTGAATGTGCGCGCCCGGTTTCCGTGGGGGAAAGACTTCGCGAAAGTTTAGGACTTTCGTGAAGTTGCGGGAGGATTGCGCGGGGCCTGCACCTTGACGCGGCACTATACGGCAGTGGGAATCTTACTTCCGCATCTTTGAAACTCCTCGTTATATTCTGATTGCGTGCGTCTGCAAATTCAGTGCTCATAAAATAATAAGGCCATCCCTCCGGGATTTTAAGCGGGAACGTACGTGGGCAGCGAAGGGTCTCGCGACCGAGCAGAAATTCCCCAGTCTCCGCAGTGTCTCCTGTCTCAGGGACGCTTCGGTTCTAGAAATTATTTCGGCGTGGCTGATCGTCTTAAAAAACTTATATTTACCCGACTTGCCAGGACGCTTGGAATGGGCGTCGGATTAGTTTTAATTTTTAATAGATCCTCCATGCGATATACCGACCACGGCTTCCAGCTATCTGCAACAGATCTATCCAACCACCTTTGCTGCGAACACCTTACGCAACTTAAAAGACTCGTCGCACTCGATGAAATAAAAGAACCGCATTACCACGACCCTTCACTTGATGCCCTCATCAGAAGGGGCGAAGAACATGAAGCGGCATATGTGAAACATCTGTCAGAAAAAAAGGGACTGTCAAGCATCAACCTTAGCGGTAAAGATTCAAATGCTACCGCAGCGGCGATGAGAGAAGGGTTTGATGTCATCGTTCAGGCAAAACTCGAGGACGGTCAATGGATGGGGTATTCGGATATCCTATTAAAGGTCCCAGGAAAAAGCAAATTCGGAAAGTGGTCGTATGAAGTGCAGGATACCAAACTGGCGCAAAACACGAAGGCAGGAACTATTCTTCAACTGTGCCTGTATACTGATCTCGTCGCGAAGTTACAGGATTCGACTCCGGAAAAGATGTATGTTGTAAAACCCGGCGGAGGATTTCCAACGGAAG
>JAYSOP010000486.1:0-1524 GCA_043722905.1 Chryseolinea sp. | reverse complement strand
GCCAGAGAATCGATCATGTCTTCCTCCAATAAAAGGTCAACCCTCGATTGAATCTTATAATTGAATTTTAGCCCTTTACTTACTGTAAGCTGCTTAAACTCCTTTACCCATCCGGGTTTTAACCCAAAAATATCATCGCACATCCAGAAATGATCTGGTTGGTAATGGGTGATCAGGAATTCAATTTCATCGATTACGCTTTTTGGGGATCGGCAATTGTACCGGTTTCCATAGATGGGCTTAGCGCACCAATTGCATTTAAACGGGCACCCCCGGGTGGTTGCGATGTTTAGTGAAAAATATCCGTGGTGTCTTTTCCAGATGGCTTTATAAGCGGGAATGTCGACAAGGTCCCATGCGGGCACGGGTAAAGCATCGAGATTTTTAATCACAGCTCTGGGTTGGGTAATGATTGTTTCACCTCGGCTTTTGAATACCAAACCCTGGATCTTGTAAGGGTCCTGCTTTTTTTCAATGGTCAGCAATAATTCTGTCAAGGTTCCCTCGCCTTCACCCTTGATCACAAAGTCGACCCCATGTGGGAAATATTTCTCATAATGGTCTGTGGCATCGGAACTGCAGACAATCACCACGCACCCCTGTTTTTTCCCTTCGGTGGCCATTTCAAAAGCTGCTTCCCGCATAATTGTGAGGCACATCTTAGTGAGATAATTAAAACCATCATCATAAATGATGAGGTACTTAGCCTGCTGTTGCTGGATTGCGTGGACTAGCCCTTCCGGGCCATCCTTCAAACTGGTATCAAATAAGGAGACCGAAAAACCCCCTTCCCGAATGACTGCCGCTGCCTGAATAGTACCCAAGGGTGGATAAGGCTGTTTAAAATGCCATTGTTTGGGATCGTATTTATAAAAATAAGAGTGAGTGAAGAGCACATTACTCATGATTTCCAAACTGGTTAAACTGATTTTGAAAATTTACCAGCTTACATTGGAGCAGTTCCAGAATTTTTTTCTGATAATTCTTCGGATGATTTTTGGAGACATATTTTTTTGTCTTAAACGCGATGTTAAAATCCGTGTGGCCATAACCACCACCATAGATTTTATTCCAGCGTTTGAAAGTCAGTCGCATAAAAAAATTATCCAGGCGCTGACCAAAAATATTGAGCAACATTTCAATAAGTTTTATGGCGGGATTGAATATCAACTTTTCATCATGGCCCGAATTCCTTTGCAGGAAATTGGGTAAGAAATCCTTTTGCCACGGATTGGAAGACTGAAGATCAGAATAAACCTTCTGGTTATACAGCGGAATAAGTGTGGCCAGCTCAGTGGCGGTAAATAAATTCTTTTCCTCAATCTCAAGATGCAACGTATCTACAAAATAATTAACACAGAACTCTCTATGAGAATTGTTGAGGAAAATCCTTTTATACATTACCAGAAGCGTTCTCGCAATCCATAATCGACCAGGCTTTGTAACGACAAAAAAATCGAGGTCAGAATTTTTATCCATATAACCTTTTGACAACGAACCGGAGGCCATAACGGCGCGCACAAA
>JAYSOP010000485.1:0-3546 GCA_043722905.1 Chryseolinea sp. | reverse complement strand
AAAAGAATTACACAATCCGGGCGTCTATCCCCGCGTCGCAGATAGCCGTCCTGAAAGGCTTCAGAAAATCTAAGCTGCCGGACTTCACCGCGCATTTCCCTTTATGATGAATGAGCAGTGTGCACTGTTCAGCTTGTTCGGGAGTATGTTGACAAACCTTTATAAGGGTGGAGATTACATGTTCGAATGTATTGATATCATCATTGAACACCACCAGATCCATGAGATCGGTCGTTTCAACAGCTTCCATAACATCCACTAATTCTTCTTGCTTATGGGCAGGTTCCATAGTCTATGATGATTTGGGTACAAAGTTAATACATTTGCCCTGTATAAAGTTCGCAATCCGGAAATCCTTTCCAGGGTTTTTAACCGTCAAAATCACCTGGATTTGGAATTACAGGCATTTCCTTTTTCATTGGCATTTTATTTAACGCCATGACACCCCCTTTTTCGCGATGACACCCATTCTCGTCTTCACCATCCTGGTCATTTATTTTCTTGTACTCATTATCATTTCCATTTTTACTTCCAGGGGTGCCGATACAACAACCTTTTTTACTGCTAACCGGCAGTCCCCCTGGTACCTGGTGGCATTCGGCATGATTGGCTCATCCTTATCGGGTGTAACTTTTATAAGTGTTCCGGGCAATGTCGGCAACGTTGGGTTTGGATACTTCCAGATCGTCATGGGTTATCTGGTTGGTTATTGGGTTATCATCGGTGTCTTGATGCCGCTGTACTACCGGCTGAATCTGATTTCTATCTATACCTATTTTGAAAGACGGTTTAGTTTCTGGTCGTACAAAACCGGCGCTTTTATTTTTCTCATCTCTCGTACCCTGGGCTCGGCCCTGCGACTTTATCTGGCAGCCACCGTGCTGCAATTATTTTTATTTGATGCGTGGGGGGTTCCTTTTTTTATTACCGTCGCCACCACCCTTGCCTTGATATGGGTATACACCATAAAGGGAGGAATTAAAACGATCGTTTACACGGATGCCTTTCAAACAATATTTTTAGTGACGGCGGTCTGCGTGGCCGTCTGGCAGATCACTGACGAGCTGGGATTGTCCTTCCCGCAAATGATCGAAACGATTCACGAAAGCAAGTATTCCAGGATGTTTTATTTTGACGATCCGAACTCCCCGATGTTTTTCTTTAAACAATTTATCGGCGGTGCATTGATTGCCATCACCATGACCGGTATGGACCAGGAGATCATGCAAAAAAATCTCACATGCAAAACATTGGGTGATGCCCAAAAGAATATGTTTTGGTTCAGCATTATTCTGGTCATCGTCAATCTTTTATTTCTTACCCTGGGCGCACTCTTATTTATTTATAGTGAACAAAACAATATCCAGATTCCGGCATCAACGGATGAATTATTTCCCATGCTGGCCCTGAATCATTTCAGTCTCATCGTCGGAATATTTTTTCTCCTGGGGATCATTGCCTCTTCTTACGCCAGCGCAGATTCCGCATTAGCGGGATTAACGACATCTTTTTGTATTGATTTTCTGAACTTCAGAGAAAAACCTGAGACGGTTAAAAAACGCCAGAAGTTTATGGTGCACCTGGGGTTTTCGTTGCTCTTCCTGGTGATCATCGTCATTTTCAGAGAGATCAATGAGCGGAGTGTGATAGACGCGGTATTAAATGTTGCCGCTTATACATATGGTCCGTTGCTCGGTCTTTTTTCTTTTGGGATTTTGACCCGGTTACAAGTGAAGGACCGGCTCGTTCCGCTCGTGTGTCTCATCTCACCCATCATCTGTTATATCATCAGTTATTATTCCGCTGACCTTTTCGGAGGCTATAAAATCGGACTCGAGGTGCTCCTGCTAAACGGGATAATCACCTTCCTCGGCCTTACACTCATCAGTAAGAAGGGTGAACGGGTGGCGGCGCTTTAGGCATTAGGCAATAGTCCATAAGTCGATAGTCAGTAGTGAGTGGTCAGTGGTGAATGGTCAATAGTCAGTGGTCAATGGCTAATGGTCGACGCATTGGGGATTGGACATCGTTTCGCCCATGACTCACCTTTTGTTTTTGGCTTCAACTAAAAATCCCGAAGGGATTTAATTTGAATAGAAGCCCCAGGTGCAACCTGGGGTAAAACGGAGCGCACAAACAAACCCCAAAGGGGTTGAAAAGAAAACTAGTCATTAGTCAAATACTTATTGGTCATTGAACATTCCTCCGATGCGTCAACCTTTCGCTTTCTACTTTAAGCTTTACGCTTCTAAATGGAAAAGGCCAGTCCACCAGATGGCGGACGGCCTTTAACCAGACTAAAACCAACCCCACATTGTTTTAAAGACATTCTTCAGCCACATTCTTTTTTACCAGGTTCTGATGTTGGAGTTACGCACAACTCGTTTCATCAGGCACTGATTCTCTCGGCGAAGCCTCTGCCTTTTAACAACTACTTATCTTCATATTTTTGTTTAGAATTCATTCAACTGCCATGTTATAGACCCATATAAGCACAAGGCATGCCGGATCCAAAGCGGCTTTTTTGAAGGGATTTAAGGGGCCAAAACCCTGAATTATCCCATATTGGGACACTGAATTCTTATAATGAGAATTACTCGAGTTCCTTGAGCGGATCCCAAAAAACCTTGTCAAAACCTTGAATTTGATCCTTTAGCACTTTTATTCCTTCCTTTTCCAGGGATTTTTGCATGGCCTCAGGAGGGTGGAAATGATGTTTTCCCGTAAGGAGACCAATCCGGTTAACTACCCGGTGGGCCGGAACATTTTTCGGACAACCATGGAGTGCCCACCCTACCATTCGCGCACTTGACTTTAATCCCAGGTAACTGGCAATAGCACCATAACTCGTCACCCTTCCTTTTGGAATAAGTTTTGCGACATCATAGACATCCTGGAAGAAATTGTCGGCAGATTGCGTCTTTTTGGTACGTGGCATCTCTATAAAAGCTTTGATCTTGCTAAATTTACGGTCGTTTACCTAAAAATGTCTGATGGAAATTGTGAAGTTTAGCGTCCTTTTTATTTTTCTTTGTGGTACCACCCTGGCATCAATCGCCCAAAAAACCGATAGCATAAATAACCAAAATGTTGTGAAGTTGATTCTTCCGGATTCATCTGGATGGAATCATGTCCGGGAAAATCAAACCGTATCCTTTCGGGTAAAGACAACGGACGCGGCACCCGCACACTTTTTTTTGGACGGCGCCCAGGACCTCCACATTACCTTTGATTCTTTGGGAAATTTTAGATGGCAGCCTTCCTTTGATCTGGTTGACCGGGTAACCCGTGTAAAAGACTTCTCCTTCATTATCGAAGCTGCGTGGCCTGGGAATAAACGTATCCGCGAAACCATAACTTTTATCGTAACCCATGTTAACAGAGCTCCCGTTATAGAGGAGACTCCGGTATTTTATGTCAAGCAATCCACCACCAATACCTACCAGGTTCCACCCGAATATGTGTATGATCAGGATGCCGATCCGCTGGTATTTAAATCCATATTGACGAAGATGCCGGAGGGGTCGGTACTGTCATCGCAAGGTC
>JAYSOP010000484.1:0-5034 GCA_043722905.1 Chryseolinea sp. | reverse complement strand
CCTTCGTCAACAAGTTCGCGGACAACGTCTACAAAAAGTTCACGGTCCTTCGGACCAATTTGCTGTTCAAGTTGCTCGACTGTGAGCAGATTTTTTTTCATCACCATCAAAACATCTTTCCTCAATCTTTGAAAGGCGAGAAGATTATCTTTCTTCCGTTTTTCAATACAAACATCGCATATCCCGCACGTAACAAATGTCTGCTCATTAAAATACTCCTGTATTAACTGCATCCGGCATCGAAAGTTGGTTTCGGTGAAAGAAATCATAGCCTTCATTTTATTAAAAGTCAGTTGACGCCTCGATTCAAGCCGTTTTTTGTCAATTGGAAGATTCTCCGCATCCTGACGAGACATCACATAAGTAATCTGGGGTTTATCCCTCACTTGCGTATACAACAGGACCTTAAGTTCATCCAGGTGTTTTAACACTGCCATAACTTCTTCGGGCGAAACTTTTAAAGCTTTTGCAAGATATGATTCATCGATTCTAACAAAGGAAGAAAATATTTCACCCCCATACAGTCGCAATAACATTTTGATAAGTTCATCAAATTGAACATTCGCAACCTGAAGTTCATAAAGTTTCGTATGGTCTACTGAAAAATGGATACTTGAGGGATTGTAAAAGCTTTCATTAAATTGAATGAGGCCTTCTTCTTCTAATTTCCGTAATCCATTGTACACCTCTATCGGATGGAGTTGAAAGCGCTCGCAAAACACCTGAATATCAAAATCATAACTTTCGCCTTCACCGCTGCCCAAAGCCAGTTGATAAAAATTAGCGAGACTTTGATAAACAACTTTCAAAAATTCAAAAGGAGGTTGTGATTGCTCCACCTTAAGCTGCAGGTTACTGACGTCTGCATCCTGATACAAAATCACGGCAAAGGCACGCATACCATCCCTGCCTGCCCTGCCCGCCTCCTGATAGTATGACTCAATGTTTTCCGGAAGGTCAAGGTGTATCACCAGGCGAACGTCAGGCTTATCAATGCCCATCCCAAAAGCATTGGTAGAAACCATAACCCGGGAATGATTTTGTATCCATTCATCCTGTGTCTTCGTTCGTTCCGCAAACGGTAAGCCTGCATGGTAAGACGATGCTTTGATATTCTTCTTGCCCAACCACCTGGCTATTTCCTGGGTAGCTTTACGCGATCGGACATAAAGAATGGCGGAGCCTTTTACTTTTTGAAGTATCTCCAGCAACTTCTGGTCTTTGTTCTCTGTTTTCCGGACTACGAATGAAAGATTTTCCCGCGCGAAAGATTTTTTAAAAATCGCTTGATTTTTGCCAAACAATAACTTCTCTGTAATATCCCCTTGTACTTGTTCCGTTGCCGAAGCAGTTAAAGCGATGATGGGCACCAGCGGATGCATCTCTCTTAAGGATGCGATCTGCAAATAGGGTGGCCGGAAATCATAACCCCACTGAGAAATACAATGTGCTTCATCCACTGCAATAAGCCCGATTTTCATTTGTCGGAACCGGGCGATAAATAATTCAGTCTGAAGTCTTTCCGGCGACACATACAGAAATTTGGTTTCTCCATAAAGCGCATTGTTAAGCAGAATGTCGATTTGCCGACGTGTCATTCCGGAATGAATGGCCACAGCCATAATATCGCGTTTCCTGAGTTGTTCCACCTGGTCTTTCATCAATGCGATCAGTGGTGAAACAACTACACACAAACCATCCAGTATCAATGCGGGAATTTGAAAACAGATCGATTTTCCGCCGCCGGTAGGTAATAAGGCAAGCGTATCTTTCTTATCAAGAACGGCCTGAATAATTTCTTCCTGCATGGGTCTGAATTTTCCATGCTGCCAATACTTCTGAAGAATTGATAAAGGTGTTTCCAAAAAAAATGGTTATTGAGATTTCATGCAGATAGTTTGAGTAATCCCCATTTATCTATTTCCAAATTAATATAAACCATCTCCTACGAGCTGTGTCATTGCTCATGACTATTCCGATGACTGATACAATACTTTAAATTACTAATCAGGATGGCGAATTTAAAACATTTTCCGAAGACACGATTATTGGCGGAATTCAATCTCCACCCGCCTGTTACTCATTTTTCCCTCCCGATTGGCCAGGGGTTTTGTTTCACCATATCCACAAGTAGAAATACGGCTTCGTTGAATGCCTTTTCTTACAAGATACGCGGCGGTACTTTCTGCGCGTCGGGTGGAAAGTCCCCGATTATATTCACGGCTTCCTACTTCATCAGTATGCCCTGACAGGCTGACCTTTACTTGCCGATGCTGCCTGAGATAATTAACGATGTGGTCAAGGTCCTCAAAAGAAACGGACATTAAAGTGTAACTGTTGAATTCAAACTGAATATTTTTCAGCACATAAATCGTGTTGAGAATGGGTTCCTCGCGTGGAAACTCGACAGGATCGGTAACATCAATAAGATTATTGTGAAATTTCGCTTTCACACTTACATCGTCAATGTAATAATATGCGCTACTTCCCAACATGGGTTGTGATTCAGGACGAAACCTGATGTAATATGATTTGGTTTGCTCGTTGGTAAAAAAATTGCCGATCGTAAGATACTGTTCATTTCCCTTTGCATGATATTCTGCTGACGCGATTTCCCAGGTACCGGTGTTGACGGTGAGGGCTGAATCCTGAATAAAGGAAACCGTGGGCGTGATATCCAGGGTGTGATCATGCGAAAAAAATTTGAGACTATCTGAAATCAGGAATCCGATACGATCAGTAGAAAATTTTGAATAAGAAGACAATTTATAATGGAATTTTATTTGGTAAATGGAGTCCCTTACCAGGGGTTCAATCAATTTACAATGCAGGTATTCGCGATAATTATTGTCTGTGTTCATCCAGGTGTAGATACCCGTGTATCCATATCCGTCATATGGCTCAGAAACACCCGCCCAATTGTAGGGTACGGCCGCCTCTCCCTCACTGCAGGTATTAAAGTAATCGGGCGAACCGGTGGAGATGGCTTTCCATGAAATTGCCTCGAATCCGGAAGGGCTAAGGCTGTAGCTACCCGGGCAATTCTTGTAATCTTCAAAACTTCCATTGGGTACCAGATTCTGAGCCAACAGCAGAGGGTGTCCTAGAACGACTTGTAGAAAAAAATACAGCCGCAACAGATTCATATTATTTGTAATAGGTCACCTCTACTCTGAACCTCGGATCGATGGCTCCCAATCTGTCGTAAGCAGATTTTGAAATTTTGATAATGAGTTTATTGGTTAAAGCCGTATCAGGTAGCTTGCCCATTACGCGAACGAACACTTCTCTGTTATTCATTTCATTTCTCACCTTTAGAATGGTTCCCATGGGCGCGCTGCGATGCAAGGCGAGGTACTTGCGGTTTCCTTCAGTACCTTCAATTAACTCAGCTAATCCTCCTTCAATAATTTCATCACCATTTTTAATTGACTCCGATATCCTGATGGATTCAGCCGACTGAGTTTTTTCACGGACCTCGGGTTTGGGTGTGGTTGCTGTATTCTTAACGGTGGGTACAGGTGGAATTACTGAAGGCTCCTGGTTTTTAACCACTGGCTGAGACGTCGATTTAGGGATAATCTCGTCAGGTTTTGAAACTATTGCACCGCGCTCAGGTTGTGAAACATATAACGTTTGCCCTATGGTGAGATCGTTACCCCCAAGATTATTCCAGGCTTTCAATTGATCTAAAGTAACGCCATGCAGTTTGGAGATAGAAAATAATGTTTCTCCGGACGCAACTGTATGAAAACCTTTTTTTGATATCGGTTGAGGATTTTGGTTTCTCACAGGCTCGGATGAAGTTTGAACAGTTGGGGCGCTGGACTTTTTTATCACCAACGCCTGCCCTATCGACAAAGTATTATCCCTCAGGTTATTCCATTGCCTGAGCTCTTCCATGGAAACCTGGTATATCCTTGAAATGGAGTACAGGGTTTCTTTAGGCGCTACTTTATGTACCTTCCCGTCAACGGCCCGGTTTACAGCCTGGTAGGTATAAGGAACTTTCAAGATCTGGCCGATCTCTAATCCACTGCTGGCTGAAGTGTTATATTGAAGAATAGCGTCAACGGTGGTTCTATATCGCCTGCTAATGGCAAACAAAGTTTCTTTTTGATCCACTTTATGAATAACGAATGTTTTTCCATTGATCGTTTCCATTCCGATTGAATCCGATGGAACATTTGCATTCCATGAAAAAGTAATTAAAATCAATAATTTAATCATACAATCTTATAGCTTATCAGCTCGTGTTTATTTTTTACAAAAATCAAGTGACCTGAAAATATATAAAAGGTATCCAGTCCTACGCCATTCAGGTCTTTCCCAAGCGTTTCCTTCAGCAACACTTCTCCGCCTGAGGCAAAGACATACAAATAATTAGCCAAATCCTGTTCTTTAACAAAAACAGAAGCCATTATAAGCGATTCAAATTCAAGGTACTCAATGGTGATGACAGGTGTCAAGCCGCATTTTAATTTCAAAAAATCGCTTACAGTGGTAAAATGCGCAGTATCCTGTTCGTATTGAAACGGTCGAATTACCGGAAAATTTTGCGAAAGCTCCAAATCAAAATCGATTTGATCAACCAGATCGCCGTTAAATAAGTCCAAAATGATGGATTTGTGGGCAAATCTGGAGTCTATTCCCTTCACATAACGATCATTTGCTGCCGAAAGTGAAAATCCGTTTTTCCACCAAATAACTTGTTTTTTTAGAACATCATAGGCTATCAGGCTCTTTTTGTCCGGATTTCCGGTATCAGTGTAGAGCGTCAGCAATAATATATCGCCGGAAATGGCACCAAGGCTGATCCACCAGGCTTCTTCCATCACAAGATCATTCCACAACCATTGATAATTTTGTAAATTCAATGCAGAAAACGAGACCTTTTTTTGCTGAGTGTTTCTTGTCTCGATAAACAATCTTTTATTGCAGGCATCGGCCAGGGTATTCCAGATGATTCCTTCAAATAAATGTGAATATGCAAATTCAATGTTCTCAGCCAATTTTATTCAGGATATCAATATT
>JAYSOP010000483.1:0-6099 GCA_043722905.1 Chryseolinea sp. | reverse complement strand
TGGGTGAGCATGCCGAGGGTACAGCACACTTCCATCCCCAGGCTGTTCACACCCTTTACCATGTCGATCACTTTATCGAAGTCGCGGTTGTCACGCACTTCGCGCCAGGCAGCACCCATGCAAAAGCGCGTGCTCCCGGCCTCCCGTGCTTCCCTGGCTTTTCCAAGGACTTCCTCCACTTCCAGCAGCTTATGTACTTTTACGCCGGTGTGATAACGTGCGGCCTGGGGGCAGTAGGAACAATCTTCGGGGCATCCACCCGTTTTGACTGACAGCAGCGTACACACCTGTACTTCCCTCCCATCATGAAACGCGCGATGCACGGAAGCACCTTTGAATACCAGGTCAAGTATAGGCGTGTTGAAGATCTCAGTAATCTCTTGCCGGGTCCAGTTTGTGCGAATGGCAGTCATGGAAAATCTGATTAATGGAATTGCAAATCAAAGGGCATGCGGGCTTGTGCGCCCTGAAGGTGCTTGATTCTCTGCGCCTGATTGTAATAGGAATACAGATCGCCGAGCTGCGCTTTCAGGGTTTGCGTTTTCGCGTTCTCCTCAATGTTCGCCAGCATTTCTTCCAGAAAATTTTTCTGCTTGGGATAAAATCTGATTTTGTAATCATCCTTCA
Organism: Chryseolinea sp.; assembly: GCA_043722905.1. Classification (GTDB taxonomy): domain Bacteria; phylum Bacteroidota; class Bacteroidia; order Cytophagales; family Cyclobacteriaceae; genus Chryseosolibacter. Next base: position 5,472 of record JAYSOP010000483.1, on the reverse strand, counting down.
CCCCGGCTTTTTCAGCCGCGATCTTTACCGCGTCATCGAAACCGCCCAACACATCAACGAGTTTGTTTTCAAGCGCCTGTGCTCCGGTCCAAACCCTTCCGGACGCAACCCGCTGGATATCCGCATGTGGCAAACCGCGACCTTCGGCCGCTTTTGTGGTGAACGTTTCATAATGATGATCCAGACTTTTCTGGATGAAATTCTTTTCTACTTCCGTCAACGGTCGGGTTACTGTATACGTGTCGCCAAATTCCCCCGTGCGTACTTCGTCGAATGTGATCCCAAGTTTGTCGTCGAGGAAATCACTCAGGTCGAACATCATTCCGAAAATACCGATAGACCCCGTAATGGTGTGGGGCTGTGCAACAATGGTATCGCAACCCATCGATAGATAATATCCGCCGGAGGCCGCGTAATCAGACATTGAGGCGATAACGGGTTTAACCGCTTTCGCGAGTTCTATTTCGCGCCACATCATATCCGACGCCCTGAATTCCCCTCCTGGTGAATTGACTCTAAGCACAATCGCTTTAATCTCCTCATCTATTCGCGCTTTGCGAATCTCCTCTACAAAACTATCAGCACCGATGATCTGATTCGATTGATTCGCCTCACCCGGCATGATGGTTCCATCGGCTACAATTACCGCGATCTCATTCTTTGAACTTTTATACGTCGAAAAACTTTTTCTGTACTTGTTGTATTTAACAAACTTAATATCATCGTCCTCATCCACACCCAGTTTGTCTTTCATAACATCGATAAACTGATCACGGTATATCAGTGAATCCACCAAACCTAACGCCACTGCCTGCTGCGCATCGTGCACAAGCATTTTATCGGAGATCTCTTCCAGTCTATTTCTTTCTATTTTTCGGGATTCAGCAATGCGGGTCAACACGTGATCGTAAATTGAATTGGCCAGGGAGGTGAGTTGCAGGCGATTCTCAGCACTCATTTTTTCCAGCAGGAAAGGTTCGACTGCGCTCTTAAATTCACCGACACGGAATATCTGCGGTTTCACCTGAAGCTTATCAAACATTTTTTTGTAAAAGCCGATACTTACTGTCAGGCCGTTGAATTCCACTTCACCCTGCGGGTTGAGAAATACCTTGTCGGCAGCGGAAGCCAGGTAATACGCTCCCTCCGACATGGTTTCATTGTAGGCAAATACCCATTTCCCATTTTCCTGAAAATCGATCAGCGATTCCCTGATCTCCTCGAGGGAAGAAAAGCCTGCCATCGGATTGCCTACCTCCAGGTAAATGCCTTCAATATTGCCGTCTTCTTTCGCGTTAGCAATCGCCTGTTTTAACTGCAACAATCCGATTTTCTGTTCATCTCCGCCCGGTATAGGTAAACCCGCCAAAGGATTTTCCTGTTGCAATTCCGTGATCTGCGCATCCAGTTTAAGGTGCAGGACTGAATTATTTTCCACCACTACTTTCCGGTCTTCAGACAATCCTGAAACCAGGCTGCCGATGATAATGATGGACAGAAAAATGAATGCGATTAATGCGGTTAAGGCTCCTAAACAAGACGAAAGAAATGCTTTTCCAAAACTCATAGACGGGTTTACTTTAAAGGCCAAAAGTACACAATACTATATCGAATAAAAAAGTATGTTTGCAGGACGCGGAAAGGCATGAACGACGGGATATTTGTGTTATTGGGATCCAATCAGGGAACACCGCTGAATAAGCTGGCCATGGCAGCCAGTAAAATCGAAAGTGGGGCGGGCAAAATCCTGGTGAGATCATCGATTTATAAAACCGCTGCATGGGGACTTACCGACCAACCGGATTTTTATAATCAGGTATTGCGGATCGAATCCAATTACCCGGCAGATGTCTTGCTTAAAAAATTCCTGAAAATCGAGCAGGCAATGGGCCGCGAGCGCTCACAGAAATGGGGACCCAGGGTCATCGATATCGACATTCTGTTTTACGGTCAGGAAATATGGAATACCCCTGAATTAATAATACCCCACGACGGAATTCCAGAACGGAGATTTGCGCTCGTTCCGTTAACCGAAATTGCGGGAGACTGGCAACATCCCGTGATGAATAAGACGATGACTGAGTTGCTGGATCAATGTGAAGACAGACTAGCGGTAACGAAATGCGAAATTGTGAAGGATGCGTTGTCGTGAACGGTCTGATACGGGGTTTCCGGGAAGAAGTGTAAAGGTCAACGTAAAGTTCGAGCCTTATATATTGGTGCGATTCGATCGAAACAACGGAACCACGTGGGTGTGAAAGTTTCGGTTCTAAGTTTATGGATTCGGCGGACCTCTGGGGTACCATCAAGTCCTGGTTGGCCTGCTTAATTGCAATACTCCAGGGATGCGTCCTACATACGCCCTATATACGCCCTATATACGTCCTAATAGTATGCCTTTCTATCCCAAATTGGGATACTCCGTAAAGAACCGTCTTTATTCACGAAACCATTGACTTAAAGGCTTCTTACCTCAGCTTCCGGCGATATTTTTTTAACCAATCCCTGAAGTACTTTGCCGGGTCCGCATTCAACATACATGCGGGCGCCGTCTTTTGTCATCTGCTGAACAGATTGCGTCCAGCGAACAGGGGCCGTGAGTTGGGCTATCAGATTATTTTTTATCTGTGTGATATCCTGAGAGGGCGAGGCATTTACATTCTGATATACAGGGCAAACAGGTTTACCAAACGAAGTTGCGTGAATGGCACTCGCCAGTTCTTCTCTGGCGGATTCCATCAGCGGAGAATGAAAGGCACCCCCTACCTGTAAAGGTAAAGCGCGTTTTGCACCTGCAGCTTTTAATTTTTCGATAGCGATCTCAATGCCTTTAATAGATCCGGAAATCACCAGTTGTCCGGGACAATTATAATTGGCAGGCACGACCACTTCCGGAATGCTCGCGCATATTTCCTCCACTACCGCGTCTTCAAGTCCGAGGATGGCAGCCATAGTGGACGGATTTAATTCACAGGCTTTCTGCATAGCAATAGCGCGCTGGTACACGAGTCTGAGGCCATCTTCAAAGGAAAGTGACTGATTGCAAACAAGCGCTGAGAATTCTCCCAGTGAGTGGCCGGCCACCATATCAGGTTTAAAATCCGGTGACGACAACGCGATGGCTACTGAATGAAGAAAAATGGCCGGCTGGGTAACTTTTGTTTGCTTCAGTTCATCCGCGGTTCCTGCAAACATGATGTCGGTAATATTGAATCCGAGAATTTTATTGGCGAGGTTAAGGAGCTCTCTGGCTTTATTATTCTGATCAAAAAGATCTTTCGCCATGCCCGTAAACTGCGCGCCCTGACCCGGAAAAATACACGCAATCATATGGGATATAAGGATAAAATAAACGTGATAAATTTTTGATAGCAATGATCCATTCAAATCTATCTCATCAGCTGAACCCACCCCTTTATAGCCTGATTTCTTTTTGCCGGGTCGACAGAATCGAAGGTTACATCTGCTACGTAGTAGTAGACACCACTAGCGAGTTCCTGGCCGTCGGAGGCGCGTCCATTCCAGTCAAGATAAATTGTGCGTTCACCACCGGACTCATAACTATAAACTTCTTTCCCCCAGCGGTTAAAAATCCGGACATTAACTTTTTCTACAAATCGTGCGCACTTGGCTTTGCTTTCCTCTGGCGTAATGGCGCAAAGTCCATCTGCCATTTCACCTGTAACGTTGCGGTCGCTGTATGCACTGAACAAATCATTGCACCCATCCATATTGGGCGTAAAAATATTTGGCAATTCATAATACGGACAATTGTCAAAACAAATTGCCTCGCTGAGCTCACTTCGGTTCCCCGACCGGTCAACAGCTTGAATTTTATAACACCTCGCGTAAGAAGGAAGGTTCGTATCGACGTAGAAAGTGTCCCTGATCTCGCCAGGCATCTCCTGAAATTTGGAATCACTGGAAGTCGCCACCCATATCTTATAGAAAGAGATATCGGCACCACACTCGGAATCCTCCGACCTTGTCCACTTAAAAGTATTTTCAAAAATATTGTTGTTACAACTGGTCAGGGCGTTGGTATAGGCAACACAATCCTGGGGTTTGTCAGCGAGGGGAGGTGCAGGTGTGCAAGGCGGAATTGAATCCCCGGGCTGCGCGCAGATGATCTGCGAAAAATTAAGCAAGGGCTCTTTGATCAGCGGGTTACCATAGGCACCCCGTGTCATCACTTTATAACAGTAAACCGTATTGTCATTCAGAGGGGTGCTTTCAAACTGGCCCTGATCAAGGTAAGTAAAACCCGATTGCGTCACGTCAACACTGTCGATCAGTTCGAGTTCATCATCGGTGTCTCCTTCTGCGCCACGGAATATGAGATGTTTATTGGGAAACAGCTGAATCTGGTTTGACCACGGCACGTCAGCGCTCCATGTCAGTTGTATTTGTTTCAACTGCGAATCCGCTTCCAGGCGAACCGAAGAGGCTGTTGAGGAAGAATCGAGGGGAGTACCATTGCTGGCAATGGCGATGATGCGGTAGTTATAAACTTTTGCATCTGTATTGAGCCCCGTATCTGTAAAGGTCAATCCGTTCGTAGTGGTTCGTTCAGTCAAGCCCCCATTTCCGGAGAATCCTTCAGCCCTTAAAACGCGGTACTGGTATGGAGGAGGGAACTGCCCGGGGTTCGCTTCATAAGGCGCGACCCAACGCACGGTAATCTGACCCGCAGTCTCGCTGGTGACATCGACAGTCACATGTGTAACAATGGCTTTATCAGCCAGGATCGGATCGAGACAAATTTCCTTGGAGACATAACTTTCACCCCCTTTCGGCAGGGCAAAGATGGCTACCAGGCGGTAACAATATTGCGCTCCGCTCGCCAATCCTTGTCCACCGTTCGTATCGGTATAAGTGGTTGTGGGAACTTTAGTGACGGCGTCCTTAACGGGCAACGTGGTAATGAGCGTATAACCTAAAGAATCGGGCATGCCCGTCTGGCACGAATCGGGCGTAAAAGCAAAGCTATCAACTCTTCGCCATACCTGGATCGTTTCGGCATTCTGACAAAAATATGGATCCCATTTCAGGTTGGCAGAACGGTTTGTGAGGTTAGTGGTAGCACTCTGCCACTTGGGGGCGGGACCTACCACTCTGATAAACCATGTTTTAAAAGTGACCAGGCTGGAACCCGTGGGTGACTTGTCAGTAATCTTAAAAACCACCTGATACGGCTGGTCTTTTACGTGGGAGCATTCTGTCTTCCACTGGAATTTTAGTTGGGCAGGCTGTGATCTGAATTCCGGAGGGAAGGGTGTGTAAGTAGCCGGCGATTGTGTTTCAGGAAAATTAAAAATTTCTGAGAAAGCTTCAATTTTCACACTATCACCGTCAATATCCGTCCCGAAAATGGTAGCATCAAGGGTAGACCCTGCTTCCACACAGATATCTTCCGGAACTTCGAGTTCAGGCCTTTCATTATCGCAATCGTCGACGATGATCTGCATATCG
>JAYSOP010000482.1:0-12719 GCA_043722905.1 Chryseolinea sp. | reverse complement strand
GATGTTTCAGGCTCAGGCGACATCGACCTGAAAGGAAACTGTGAAAGTATTGACAGCGACGTGAGTGGGTCTGGCAAAGTAAGGCTTGCGGCTACCGTGAAGAACAGAGCAACGTTCGGTGTTTCTGGTTCAGGCCGGATTGAAGCAAGCGGTTCGGTGGAGAACGTAAGGACCAATATCAGCGGCTCGGGAAAAGTATTGGCGGCTGATTTACAAACCAACCGCTGTGAAGTAAGGATTTCGGGCTCAGGGGATGTTGAAATCAATGTTAAGAATGAACTGGATGCTAATATTTCAGGTAGCGGTAGCGTTAGTTACCGGGGTAACCCCGGCAAGGTAAACAGTCATGCTTCGGGGAGTGGCAAGGTCAGGAAGATGTAATTTTCTCCTGGTCATCCGGATGGATGCTTCGCATGCCTACTTACTTTTAGTTGACACTTTCACGGGCTGATCCGTCTTGATGGGCTACCGTTTGGGTACGATCAAGCATCAGGTAAATGAATGCCGCGCCGGAAAGTATTCCACAGACAATAAAAGTGGAGAAAAAATTTCCGGCGTGGTTCCCGTAGATTATTCCGGAAAGGAAAGCTCCGATACCGATACCAAATTCCATGCAAATATAAAGGGACGACAATCCGCGGCCCTTTCGGTTGAGAGGGCTCAGGTCCGTAGCCCAGGCTAACAATGTAGGTGAAGTAACACCTTGGGCAAACCCATAAACCGTTACACCAATAATCAATTGCAGGGAAGTGTTGGCAGACGCGATGATAACCATTGCGATCACCATGATCACGGTTGATATTCGCAACACAGCTTTGCGTCCGTAATGATCAGAGGCCTTGCCACCCAATAGTCTCACGAGTAAAGACGCAACCGTAAGGCAGGTAAATAACAATCCTTTATTGCGGATGCCGAGGAATTCTCCAAAGTCGGGAATGACGGTAAATAAAGCGCCGTAAGAATAGGCGCATAAGGCCATGATGAGGCAAGGCGTCCAGACCTTGTATTCAAAAATATCATTCCTTCTAATTTTCAGATGCGCAATGGAAAACCGATGCCTTTCAGTCAACGTCTCCTTCATCCCCAGTATAATCAGGATGGAAATCAACCCGAATGCTGATGAACAATAAAACATTGCATCAAGTCCGAAGTTATTTGCCAACGTACCGCCTATTGCCGGACCCCCTGCCATGCCAAGAGAACCTGCCGTGCCAAGAAGTCCCATTGCCTCCCCCCTTCTTTCAAGGGGAATGATATCAGAGATGTATGCGGTTTGTCCTGTGGGGGTAAAACCGGTTGAGAAACCATGGAGTAGACGCAAAAGAAAAAACCCGGTGATGGAGGTTAGTATAGGGTAGATTAAACTGCATATCAAACAGACAATGGCGCCGGCCATCATCACTGGTATCCTGCCTATGGTGTCTGACAATTTCCCGCTAAATGGTCGGGACAGCATGGCTGTCACAGCAAATAAAGAGATGATCAGCCCCTTAAATTCAGCCCCACCCAATCTGGTAAGATACTCCGGCAATTCCGGGATAATCATATTGAAGCTGGAGAAAAACAACAGAGAACTTAAACATACAAGCCAGAATTGCTTCGTATATATTTTCATCGACACGATTCAGAGGTCAAGGTTTCTGTGTTTGTTCCTCCTGGGCCCCTAAAAGAAATGATTTAATAAAATCATCCAGATCGCCATCCAGTACGTTGTTGGCATCGGACCTTTCTACTCCTGTACGCGCATCCTTTACCAATTTATAAGGATGGAGTACATAGTTGCGGATCTGCGAACCAAAATCAATGCGCATTTTACCTGCCTCAACCTTATCACGTGCTAAGTTGCGCTTATCTAATTCCGCCTGGTATAACCGGGATTTCAACATCTGCATGGCTTTTTCACGGTTCGCGTGCTGGGAGCGCTCTACCTGACAAACAATTACAATTCCAGAGGGCTTATGCGTAAGCTGAACTTTGGTTTCTACCTTGTTAACGTTCTGGCCACCTGCACCGCCGGACCGCGAGGTCTGAATCTCAATATCGGCTGGGTTGATTTCAATGTTGATGGTATCATCTATTACGGGATATACAAAAACGGAGGCAAAGGATGTGTGCCTTCTCCCATTGGAATCGAACGGTGATATGCGAACGAGTCTGTGAACACCAATCTCAGCTTTGAGTTTTCCATAAGCGAAAGGACCATCGATCTCCAATGTCGCTGACTTAATGCCCGCGACCTCTCCTGACTGATAATCAACCTGCGTCACTTTGTAACCGCTCTTTTCACCCCACATGATATACATGCGGTTCAACATTTCGGCCCAATCCTGACTCTCCGTGCCTCCGGCACCGGGGTTAATCTCCACCATGGCACTGAGCTGATCTTCATCTTTGCTCAGCATTTTTTTGAATTCAAGCTCCTCAATGGCCTTGGCTGTCCTGACGTATTCGCGGTCAACTTCCTCCTCGCTTACCTCTCCTGCCTCCTGAAATTCATTCAACACTTCCAGGTCTTCCAGTAGTTTATTGACTTTATCAAAGGAATCAGTCCAGATTTTTTTTAGCCGGATATTTTTTAGCATTACCTCAGCCTGTTTGGGATTATTCCAAAAATCCGCCTGCTGAGTAATGAGCTCTTCGTCTTTTATTTCAACTGCTTTGCGATCGTAGTCAAAGGTACCTCCTCAAGGCGCTCATTCGAGCCTTCAAGTCTTTCAACTTGTCTGATGTCATAGATGTCATGTTAAGTTCAGGTGCAAATATATAGGAAATAGGGTTATAAGGATATAGGGGTATAAGGATATAGGGATATAGGTATAAGGTATAAGGTAATTGTTCGATCAGTTTTCGAGGTAGGGAGAAATGTAGCCGCGGGTATCTGGTTGGTAGAAAGTCGATCCTTTTGTAACCATCATGAGGCGGTAACGATAATTCAGTTTTTGCGATTTCTTTTTCATTAAAATGGCTGGTATACCGATTGCAAGAGACGGGAGTGTAACCCTGGTCACCCAATCATCAAGGTTGGGTGACTGACCATTTACGAGCACTACATTGATCTGATCAATAAGAAAAAGTCCTCCGCCAAAGATCACTAAAGCGGCCCCTATTTTATTGTAGAATTTAGGTTGATGAAAATATATTTTTTCTATGGTATGAAAAGGCACGGTGTCCCGATGGGTGACAACCGCAGTATCAGAGATATTATTAACATAGGTTCTTTTAACGGCATGGCTACCTTTTAACTTGAAAACAATTTCATCACCGGGATAAAGACGCAACAAAACCTGCTCCTTTTTCAAAACAACCAATTGTTTTTGACCATAGGCAACCCAGGATAATCCAAGCCAAAACAAAAAAAATATCGGTTTTATAATTTTCAATAACACTTCTTTTAATAAACGTATAAAAATAAAAAAATTGGCGAAGAGTATGTCCGCCAATGAAAACATATACTATAAATTATCCGTGTTAAATTTTTAATATCCAACCGAAAGGATCAGGGAGTATTCCGTGCTTTATGCCATCCAGTTCATCGTATACCTTATTCGCGAATTCCCGGTTTTCTATCGGAGGAAGTATATAATTTTTTCCTTCATAGCCGATGAGTTCAATGTGGGCAATGGTGGCTGCTGTGCCTACACCAAACGCTTCTTTTACCGTTCCTTTTTTCAGACCTTCAACAATTTCCTTAACCGATACTTTTCTTTCCTCAACGGCCATACCCCATTTCCTGGCCAGTTTCAATACACTGTCACGCGTGATGCCCGCCAGAATGGAATCGCTTAGCCCTGGCGTTACCAGTGTATCATGAATAACGAACATCACATTCATGGTGCCGGATTCTTCGATGTATTGGTGATCTACTCCATCGGTCCATATTAACTGATGATAACCCTCGTCCTGCGCCAATTTGGCCGGATAAATCGCGCCGCCATAATTACCACCGGCTTTGGCATAACCTGTTCCGCCTTGCGCGGCCCGGGTATAATGCGTTTCAATTTTTACTTTCACGGGAGTAGAATAGTAAGTGCCCACCGGACTTAGAATAACCATATAAGTAAAAGTCAGCGATGGCCGGATACCGATATATTCATCGGCGGAAAATATAAACGGCCTGATGTATAAAGACGACCCCGCTGAATAGGGGATCCACTTACGGTCAAGCGCAATCAGTTCCGCGAGGCTTTCCATAAATATTTCTTCCGGCAGGAAGGGCATTCCCATTCGCTGCGCGGAAAGATTCATACGGTTTAGATTATCCAAAGGACGGAAAAGGAGCGTTTCACCGGAAGGGGAATGGTGTGCTTTCAAGCCTTCAAAGATGGATTGACCGTAGTGAATCGCCGGCGTGGCAGGACTCACCAACATGTGAGCGAAAGGAACAATCCTGAAATTCTTCCATGCTCCATCCGCAAAGTCCGCCATAAACATGTGGTCTGTATAAACTTTGCCAAAAGGAAGGTCGTTAAAATCAACATCGGGTAACCTTGAACGCTTGACTTTTTGTACTGCAATATTCTTTGAGGCTACCATATTTCAATTAGCATCTATCGTTTAAGTTGTCGCGGGCACGAGGACAAATGAAAATTCCTTCGCATGGAATTTTAACAAAAAAGACCCAAAAATAATGTATAAAGGGAATGGCCGATTGAACAACCTGATGCATTTTCGCCTTTTTTTCTTGAAAGGAAAAGGCCCTTTCCTATACAATTTACCCATTTTTAAGGTGTTTCCCTAACGATTGGCAGGTGCGATCTTACATACGTGGCTTCCATGGTTCTTCTTCAATTCCGAGCTCCAGGGCCATTTTACGGGTTAAAACGAACAAATAATCCGAAAGACGATTTAGATATTTAATCACCAGAGGGTCCACGGTTTCGGAGCTATTCAAGCCAATGACCAAACGTTCACTCCTTCGGCAAACTGTTCGGGCGATATGTCCGAAGGAAACCGATTCATTGCCGCCAGGTAATACAAATGACCGCATGGGTGGAAGAGCGGCATCCATGGCATCAATTTCTCTCTCTAAAAAAATAATATCTTCTTCGGCCAGCGTTGGGATTTTTACTTTGACATTGCCGGGTTCAGTAGCCAAAATAGAGCCTATAGTAAATAGCCTGTCCTGGATCTCGAGAAAAATATCCTTGCGAGGGGAGTTGATAGCCTGATCCCGAACGACTCCTATCCATGAATTCAGTTCATCGATCGTTCCGTAGGTTTCGATTCTCAGATCGGCCTTTGAAACACGCTTACCGCCAAAAAGAGAGGTAGTTCCAAGATCGCCGGTTTTGGTGTAGATTTTCATGATCCAAAGCTAATGAACCTGGAATAAAAAAAATCATGGTTGAATATTACTGATTAGTGACGTCCGGATTTTGAATTAATGTGAAGCCGGAACAAAAACACCCGCGCGGTTAACCTTATCATTTTTCCGATCCCACTCGATGAGTCCGTCACGAAGGCGGATGATTCGGTGAGCGTAATGGGCTATATCGTCTTCATGTGTCACCATGATAATGGTATTGCCTTTGTCATGAAGCTCCTGAAAAAGATTCATGATATCGTAAGAGGTCTTCGTGTCAAGGTTACCGGTGGGTTCATCGGCGAGAATGATGGAAGGACTATTCACCAGCGCACGCGCGATAGCGACGCGCTGTCGTTGTCCGCCCGACAATTCATTTGGCCTGTGGTGTGCCCGATCTCCCAGGCTTACACTTTCTAAAGTTTGCATCGCCATCTCATTTCGATCTGACTTACTAAAGCCCGCGTAAATTAGAGGCAGTGCGACATTCTCGAGCGCTGACGCTCTAGGTAACAAATTAAAAGTTTGAAAAACGAAGCCAATTTCTTTGTTGCGTGTATCGGCTAATTCGTTTTCTGTCATTTCACTAACCAGCTTGTTGTTAAGCATATACGTTCCGGTTGTAGGCGTATCCAAACAACCGACAATGTTCATGAGGGTAGACTTGCCCGAACCTGAAGGCCCCATAAAGGCCACATATTCACCGCGATCTATGGAAATAGAGATCGACTGAAGGGCATTCACAGTCTGATTGCCCATTCTGTAAATCTTTGAAATATCGTGGGTTTCTATGATTTTCATCAACTATTAGTTAACGGATTGACCTGGTAATTACAAAGATGAAATAAAAAGTTAAAAAGTTTGCCTGAGGTGAATACTGTTTAAACTGGTTTAAGGTTTCACAATACCCCAGATTAATCAAAAAGACACCCGATTATCGATCTAAACGATAGCCAATCAGTAGAATGAAAGACAAAAAACAAGGGCTAACGTAAGCCATTATGCAAAAATGCCGTTTACCCAACTTCCCTCAGGTTTTACCTTGGCTCTTCATAAAGGCTACACATTTTTTGATGACCCCTTCGTCCTTGAGAATCCGGGTATGGCCCAGGCCCTTTGTTTTCAATAATGCCGCCTTAGGATAGATCTTTATCAATTCATGGGCATGATCAATACTCACCTCCTGGTCGTTTTCATCATGAACGAGCAGGAGGGCCATATCCTGTTTTATATTTCGGATAAAATGAAGACCGGTAAACTGATCGAAAGGCTTTCCATATTTTTGCAAAATATAGGATCTGAAGAATACGGCGGTGGCCGGGGAACCATGGATTGTTTTTAAATAAGTCTGAACAATTTTATCCCCAATGACAGGCGTGGCAATGTTGATCAGTTTTTTTACTACCAGCCCGTTCATGGCCGCATATAAAACCGCACCTCCCCCAAAAGAATGGGCAATAATTCCCTGCGGTACTCCAACCTTTAAATAAATAACTTTTAATGCCTGTTCGAACTCCTGAATATTCGTCGATCTACCCGCCGAATGGCCGTGGGCTGGGCCATCAAAACCAACGACTCGAAAATTTTCCGCTACGAGTGCATGAATAATTTTGCGAAACTGTGTAGCGCGTCCAGCCCAACCGTGAACCAGTAATATCACTGGTCCATTGCCCCATGAGTAGCATTGAATCTTTTTGCCAACTGCCTCGACCGAAAACTTTTCCGCGTCCCGTTCTAACTCCGTTTCCCTGGAGGGAACTTTATAATTTAGCGGTGTGAAAAATATTTTTACGAAAAATCGATGTGCCAGAGCTGGAAATACTTTTTCCATTTTCGGATACACGAATTGAACAAACTTTAACAAAAAAGGAGTTTTGCTTTTTTTCAACAGCGATTGGTTAGCCTATTTTAAACTGGAAGTTCTGATCGGAAAAACCCAATGTTAACGGATCAAAAACACGTTCAGTGAAGGTTACGTGGTTACTATAATCCACCATAATGACTGTAGAGGATCTGGTTCCATATCCAGGACTCTTTATAAACGCTGAAGACAAGGCCCTTTCGCGTGAGAGCCCAACGCCTGTGTCTGGTAAATTCTCGTCATTGGCAACGCTCTCATCGTGCAGTATTTCAAAGAGATCTTCACGCTTAACCGAAGGTGATTTCAATAATGATTGGATTTCATTTTTCCCTTTTTCCACTTTTGGCCAGGGGGTTTCCAGAAGGTGGTTGCTCAGTCCGAATAATCCTGAATTGAGGATGATCACCCCTTCCCTGTAATTCGACAGGTAATACAGGTCATCAACTGTACCTGCAATTAGACTGAATCCATTGTATCGTTTCGCGTGTGTTTCGAGATTTTGAAGGTATTTTACGCCAGACGAAGACTCCAGCAAAAAGTCTGTTACCAGTTTACCGCGTGAGGGTGCTTCGGGATTGATGTTTTTGAGATCGCGGAAATTGGTGACCATACAAATTCTTCCGATTTTAGTCATCCCAAGCCAGGTTCCGGAAGCTTGAAGATCACGCCCCCCTAAAATTTTCGGATGATCTTCCCAGTAGGCAGCCGGCAACGTTTTGCGATCATAGAATTCGTCGCGATTTGCCGCCACGATTAATTTATACCGTGGATGATTTTTCAGCGCAATAAATATCAGACACATGCTGTGGTGAAATCAGAGTGCAAAGAAACGAAAGAAAATTGAAAGCAATTATTCGAAGATTTCCAGCTGCGAAGGTAACAAGGTGAATGATCTTCTATGGTAGGGCGTAATTCCCAACTGCCGTATTCCATCGCGGTGTTCAAGGGTAGGGTACCCAACATTCGTTTCCCAACCGTAACCGCAAAATTGTTTGGCAAGGTTGTTCATAAGATTATCACGATGTGTCTTCGCCAATATAGAGGCTGCCGCAATAGAGAGATATTTTCCATCCCCTTTGATTATGCACTCGTATTTAAAATCCTTGTAGGCATTGAAGCGGTTGCCATCAATCAGCAATAGCTCGGGTAATAACGCAAGCTTATCGAGCGCCAGATGCATGGCTTTAAAAGAGGCATTGAGAATATTGATGCGGTCGATTTCCTGGTGGTCGACTTCGGCGACAGCCCAGGCCAGGGCATCTTTTTCAATATCGTATTTGAGTTCCTCGCGTTCTTCGCGGCATAATTGCTTCGAGTCGTTCAAACGCTTATGTCTGTACTTTTTAGGAAAAATTACCGCTGCAGCGACAACAGGTCCTGCAAGACACCCCCGGCCGGCTTCATCGCATCCTGCTTCCATAAGGTGTTTTGTAAAAGATGATCGTAGCATGAGCGATTGGGAATCTTAAAAGTAATTTGATAAAGTGACTACTCAAAAGATTTTAATAGTTTTGAAAAATCAGAAATCAAACTAGTTGGCTCGTTATTTTAATACCTCATTCACTGTCAACGAACTATAAGCATTTGGTTAAAGACATATTATGGTGGAAGAAGAAACTAAAAATCCCTGGACGACCCTGTCCGGCGAAGTAAAGTATGACAACCGCTGGATTACGGTAACGGAGTATCAGGTTTTGAATCCTTCCGGAGGCAAGGGCATTTACGGAAAAGTCCATTTTAAAAATAAGGCTATTGGAATTATTCCTGTGGACAAAGCGCTGAACACCTGGCTGGTGGGGCAATACCGGTACACGTTGAATGCGTGGCATTGGGAAATTCCAGAAGGAGGAGGGCCATTAAACGAAGACCCGATGGAAAGCGCTAAACGGGAACTTCAGGAGGAAACCGGACTACGGGCCGGATCATGGAAGGAAATTATTCACCTGCATACTTCCAATTCGGTTACGGATGAGGAGGGTCATATCTTTCTTGCGGAAGAACTCCAGGAGGGCGCAAGTTCATTGGAAGAAACCGAGGCAGATCTTAAAGTATGGAAGCTGCCACTGAAAGAGGCTCTCGATATGGTGTTGAACGGTAAGATCACTGATGGCATGAGTGTTATGGCGATTCTGAAAGTTGCCAGGATAAAGGGGATTTAGTTCGATACGCAATCGTTGCGTAAGTCTCGAGGGTTTATTGAATTCTGCCCAAGGCGATATTATAAAAGGCTTCAATGAAATAATATTAATTTTAAACTTCAAACTTGAAACACTTTAACCTCCAACTTGAAATTTGAACCTAAATTTTCCCCCTTACTTCCTTCAATTTCATGATCATCCGCTCCGCTTTGTTTTCAATCCAGACATTGTACTCCTCAATGGTTTTTAGTTTGCTTTGTTCATCCATGTACCCCTCTCCCACAATCTGTTTCAACTCAGCAACTTTAGACCAGATACCGATTCGCTGAATAAAGTTGTGATCACCTTTTCTATAAACTTCATCTGCGTTGTAAGTTTCTATTGAATGAAAGTTCAGTTCAGCAAAATAACCGGGAAGATCGTCGGCTATCTGGTTGTTCATCCCGGCCTCCGCCCTCCACTTTAAAAATGCCTTATAAAAGGCCTGCATGCTCTCGGGCGGCTGGGGCTTCCATTCCAGCGCGCTGTGATTGTAATCCAGGATTGACAGTTGGCCACCCGGCTTTAAAAATGATTTTAATTTTGAAATTGCCTCTTTGGGATTATTCAACCATTGTAAAACTCTGGCGGCCACTATCAGATCAAATTTTTCTAAGGGTTCGTATCGAAAAAGGTCGGCATGAATGAGGGTGAGATTGGGCACATCTCTATACGTTTCTTTCCCGCTAACAATAAAGTGTTCCGTATTATCAATTCCGATGACATATCCCGTGACCCCTACCCGCTCAGCGATGCCTTTGGATATGGCACCCGTTCCACACCCCACGTCCAGAATTTTTAGTCCGGGTTTTAAAATAGAAACAATGGTCGAATAGTCCGCTTCCAAAGTTCGGTTGTCAAAAATTTTAGTGGCTGTTTCACCCTGGCGATGGATTGTTTTGTTCATAGACGTAGAATGTTTTACCGGACCATTTTAATTTTATAGGATACGGTCATCACCTGACTGCCTGGCATCTGGAAGAAAATGTTATTGCATTAATGCTGCCGTAACCCGGGTAATTCCGATTTTTTGTGAAATTAAGGTAATTCTATCAAAACAGTTGAATGATACACCTCGCCTTATCCCGCTATTTGGATTCCCTAAACCTTTCATTCGATTTTATAGTCATGCGTCCCCTGTGCCTCCTTTAGTTTATTACATTTTCGCTAATAACTTTATAGTCCATATCTTTCAGACTTTGCAATAAATTTTAACATAGGTGCTCCGTTACCTCCTCACTAACTACTATTTATACCATGCAACCCCAGGCAAAACCGGTAAGTTATTCTCAGACGACCATTACCGAACTCATGATTCCCTCCTACGCTAATTTTGGAGGGAAAATTCACGGTGGCATTCTGCTTTCATTGATGGACAAGGTGGCTTACGTATGTTCCAGTAAGCACGCCGGAACTTATTGTGTTACTGTGTCGGTCGATAAAGTTGATTTTTTACAACCGGTAGAAGTAGGCGAACTCGTCGCCATGCACGCATCCGTTAATTATGTGGGTCGAACTTCATTGATTGTTGGCATTCGGGTGGAAGCTCAGAATGTAAAATCAGGCATCGTCAAACATACTAACTCCTCATATTTTACTATGGTAGCCAAAGCAGACGACGACAAACCCACACCCGTACCCAAACTGATACTGCAAAATGAGGAGGATGTGAAAAGGTTTATCGAGTGTATGCGGATGAAAGAAATAAAGCAGGCTGTAAAAGAAAAAATGGATGATGTCCGCTCCCATATTGAAGTACAAAATGCAAGGGAGCTCCTGATGAATGAGCGCTGCATTATTCAATAATTGTGGTAACTGGAATTTCCTTCGGCCAGTACGGAATATCGATATTTCCCTCAGATGGTATTTCTTATGTAAATTGGTTTTAAATAACTACCCTCTTATGAAAACAAAAAAGACATCCCTCAAAGATTTTAATAGATTTTTTCAAAGGGTTCAAAATATGTAGCTTGAACTCATGCATTGTAATTTGCAAAGCCCATCAATCAACTTCGTAAGCATTAACAAGATCCGACTGCCCATTCCGCGCGCTTTGGAAAATAAATTTTTTAAGCATGAAACTTCTTAAAGGGCTTTACACAGTTTACGGCGTCATTATCTTTTTTACCCTGTTTCTTATATTTTTCTTTCTGCTGCTGATACCGATATTCTTTCCTAAAAAGTTCCGGCTGGTCGGCAAGTTAAATCGCTGGTGGGCGAAGCTGATGCTTGTGTTTATAGGCATTCCCGTTCGGGTTGAATATGAAAATCGACTGAATCCGAAAAGGCAATACATTTTTTGCCCCAATCATTGTTCTTATATGGATATCGCAACGCTCGCGCTAAACACACACGACACCGTGTTCGTGGGAAAGAATGATATGGAAAATATTCCGGTGTTTGGATTCATGTACAGCAAACTTCACATCACGGTTGACCGGGCTAAACTTAAAAGCCGGTATATTACCCTGGTGAAGTCATTGAAAGCACTTGATCAGGGCAAAAGTCTGGTGATTTTTCCGGAGGGTGGCATTGTATCGAAACATCCGCCTGTCATGGGAGAATTTAAGGATGGGGCATTCCGGGCGGCCATCGAAAAACAAATCGCTATTGTTCCTGTCACCATTCCATATAATTGGATAATTTTGCCGGGTGATCAATTTCTTTTGCATTGGAAACCTATGAAAGTCATCTTTCACGAACCCATCGACCCCTCGATTTATACACTAAAGGAATTGGATATTTTTAAAAAGCGCGTAAGGACTGTTATTGAAAACGAGCTGCAAAATCAATTTACAAAGCACCATGGAAATTAACCGCGAACTTCTGGATAAAATTGCCCATCTCGCGCGTTTGGAATTCGATGAGAAGGATGCCGATAAAATGATGAAGGACATGACCGACATCGTTAATTGGGTGGAGAAATTAAAAGAAGTTGACACGGAAGGCATCGAGCCATTAACTACCATGTCACACGAAATCAACGCCTTGCGCGAAGATGAAGTTAAAGATCACCTGAGCCACGAACGCGCTCTTCGCCACGCACCAAAAAAAGACGCAGATTATTTCCGCGTACCTAAAGTTTTAGAGTAAACCTTAGCGCTCCCGTGAATATCGTACAGTCTGTATTCAGTCTTTTCTATAAGATATGGGTCTTCCTGGTCTTCACAGGCTTCATGATTTTATTGTTGCCTGGCATAGTATTGCCTTTTTTGTTGGGCCAGCGTTTTGGTTCCATCGGTTACGCATTCCTCTGGCTATGGAGCTGGATATTCAGTAAGCTTACTTTTATCCGCTATCAGTTTTATGGGAAAGAACACTTCCGGAAAAACAAGGCATATATTTATGTAAGCAATCACACCTCCTTTCTGGATATACC
>JAYSOP010000481.1:0-8399 GCA_043722905.1 Chryseolinea sp. | reverse complement strand
GACCACGGTAAAACCACTCTTACCGCGGCAATTACAAAAGTTCTTTCCGCTAAAGGGCTTGCTTCAATCCGCGATTTCTCCTCAATTGATAACGCGCCGGAAGAAAAAGAAAGAGGTATCACTATTAATACTTCACACGTAGAATATTCTACCGTAAAAAGACACTATGCACACGTGGATTGTCCGGGTCACGCTGACTATGTAAAAAACATGGTTACCGGTGCTGCCCAGATGGACGGCGCTATTCTTGTTGTGGCTGCTACTGATGGACCTATGCCACAGACCCGTGAGCATATTCTGTTGGCCCGCCAGGTTGGTGTACCAGCATTGGTTGTATTCATGAACAAGGTTGACCTTGTGGATGACGAAGAGTTGTTGGATTTGGTGGAAATGGAGGTGCGCGAACTCATGTCAGCTTATAATTTTCCTGGAGACACCATGCCTGTTATAAGGGGGTCTGCATTAGGTGCGCTAAACGGTGAACCGAAATGGGTTGTAAAAGTAGAAGAACTGATGACGGCCGTGGATGATTTTATTCCGATCCCGTTGCGTTTGATTGATAAAGATTTCCTGATGCCGGTTGAGGACGTATTCTCCATTACTGGTCGTGGAACAGTTGCTACCGGTCGTATTGAGCGCGGTATCATTAAAACCGGTGACGGAGTTCAAATTCTTGGGATGGGTGCTGAAAACCTTACCTCTACTATTACGGGTGTTGAAATGTTCCGAAAAATCCTGGACAGAGGTGAAGCTGGCGACAACGTAGGTCTTCTTCTTCGCGGGATTGAAAAAGAGCAGATCAAAAGAGGAATGGTGATCTGTAAGCCTAACTCCGTAACGCCACACGCTAAATTTAAGGCGGAAGTATATGTTTTGTCAAAAGAAGAGGGAGGTCGTCATACACCATTCTTTAACAAATATCGTCCTCAGTTTTACTTCCGTACCACAGATGTTACAGGCGAAATCATGTTGCCTGCCGGCGTTGAAATGGTGATGCCTGGTGACAACATTTCAATCGAGGTTCAGTTGATCAATAAAATTGCGATGGAAAAAGGTCTTCGTTTCGCTATCCGCGAAGGTGGGCGCACAGTAGGATCAGGCCAGGTGACTGAAATTCTGGATTAATCCATTGAAAATCAAGGTCTAGCGTTTCTGAGAAATTTCTCAGAAACGCTTTTGTTTTTCTCTTACTTTCTTATACCTTTGCAGTCCTTTTGAGCTGAGTATACGGGTGCGGCTCAGGGGATTGAGTGATTACCGAGAAAAGCTGAGCAAAAAGGCTTGAAACTTTAAATAAACGGGTGTAGCTCAATTGGTAGAGTAGCGGTCTCCAAAACCGTTGGCTGGGAGTTCGAGTCTCTCCACCCGTGCAAGTAAATAACCATGGAGAAGTTAACAGCATATATTACGGAATCCTGGGATGAGATCAAGAACAAGGTTACTTGGTCAAAATTCAGTGAGTTGCAGTCCAGCGCTTTCCTGGTATTGATTGCATCCACCATTTTTGCGTTAGTGATCGGTGCCATTGATTGGGTTTTTAAGACCGGTTTGCAGTGGTTTTATACTGAATTTTAATTTTAGTGGAATGGGTGAACTGAAATGGTACGTTCTCAGAGTGGTCAGTGGTCAGGAAAAGAAAGTAAAGTCTTACCTGGAAACGGATATTGAGCGCTCTAAGCTTACTGAGTTCATTCCTCAGGTGCTTATTCCATCCGAAAAGGTATATGAAATGAGGAATGGCAAGAAACGCGTTCGGGAAAGAAATTTCTTTCCGGGTTATGTTCTTGTTTCAGCGGATCTGGGAAACGGTGAAGCGTATCATACAGTCAATAATATTCCGGGGGTTATTGGTTTTTTAGGAAATAATGGAACAGGTTCTTCTAAAGACCCCGTTGCCCTGCGCCAGTCTGAAGTGAACAGGATTTTGGGCAAGGTAGATGAGATTGATGAGTTCGAAGTAAAACTGGAAACTCCTTTTATTAAAGGTGAATCAGTTAAAGTAATGGATGGACCATTCAGCGGTTTCACTGGAACGGTTGAAGAAATTTTTGAAGACAAGAAAAAGCTTAATGTAATGGTGAAGATCTTCGGTCGAAACACTCCCGTTGAATTGAGCTACATGCAGGTAGAAAAATTAGACTAAGACATTTTAGTTAGCTATATGGCAAAGTTAGTAGTAGGTTATTTGAAATTACAGGTGAAAGGCGGAGCCGCAAATCCAGCTCCTCCGATCGGGCCCGCTTTGGGTTCCAAAGGTCTTAATATCATGGACTTTTGTAAGCAGTTCAACGCGCGCACGCAAGACAAACCAGGCCAGGTGTTGCCGGTTTTAATTACCATTTATAATGACAAATCTTTTGACTTTGTCATCAAGACCCCTCCTGCCGCTATTTTGATATTGGATGCTGCTAAAAAACAAAAAGGTTCTGCAGAACCCAAGACAGTAAAGATCGGATCTATAAACTGGGATCAGGTTAAGACTATTGCAGAAACTAAGATGCCTGACCTCAATGCTTTTAAAATTGAGTCTGCTATGAAAATGATAGCCGGTACGGCAAGAAGTATGGGTGTCTCAATTTCAGGAACAGCCCCTTGGGATAAATAAATACGATAATGGCAAGAATTTCAAAAAATAGAAAAGCTGTCTTAGCAAAATATAGTCCCGAGAAAATTTATTCTTTGGAAGAAGCAGCAAAAGTTGTAAAGGAAATAACCTTTACAAAATTTGATTCATCCGTAGATCTTGATATTCGATTAGGGGTTGATCCTAAGAAATCAGATCAGATGGTTCGCGGTGTTGTTTCTTTACCACACGGGATTGGCAAAGTGGTTCGGGTGTTGGTGTTAAGTACGCCTGATAAACATCAGGAAGCCAAAGACGCCGGGGCTGATCACGTGGGTCTGGATGATTATATTCAGAAGATCGAAGGCGGATGGACTGATATTGATGTCATTATCTGTACCCCAACCGTTATGGCAAAAGTGGGTAAACTTGGTAAGATACTGGGTCCACGCGGGTTAATGCCCAATCCAAAATCAGGAACTGTTACGCTCGACGTCGGTAAAGCTGTAAAAGAAGTAAAAGCCGGTAAAATCGACTTCAAAATTGATAAACAAGGGATCATTCATGTGGGTATTGGTAAAGCTTCCTTCTCGGTTGATGCCATCCGGGACAATGCTGCAGAAATGATCCAAACGTTGGCCAAGTTGAAACCGGCCTCTGCGAAAGGTGACTATTTCAGAAGTATCACGCTTTCGACTACCATGAGTCCGGGTATCTCGGTTGACACCAATACAATTGCTGGTATTTAAGATTTAAAAGACAATGACCAGAGCAGAAAAAGCAAATATAATAGAAGAACTTGCGACCAAGTTTTCGAACCATACGCACTTCTATATCACAGATGCCACCGGTTTTACCGTGGCGCAGGTGAATACATTCAGAAGAATGTGCTACAAAAATGGTATTGAATATCGTGTGTACAAAAACACGATGATACGCAAAGCCCTTGAGAAACAGGAGAACGCGGATTTCTCACCCTTGTTTGATGTTTTACACGGTTTCACGGGAGTCATTTTCTCCAAAGAGATTGGTAATACGCCCGCTAAGGTGATACGCGAGTTCCGCATTAAAATGGAAGGCAAACCTGTATTGAAAGGCGCTTCCATTGATACATCTCTGTATATCGGAGATGAGAATCTGAACATGCTTAGTGAACTCAAATCTAAAAATGAGCTTATTGGCGATGTAATCTCCCTGCTTCAATCTCCTGCCAAGAATGTTATTTCTGCTTTGCTGAGCGGTAAGCATATCGTTGCAGGCCTGGTAAAAGCGCTTGAAGAACGCGGTAATAAATAATTGAAACGAAAACCTGAATTAATTAAATTTTATAAAAATGGCTGATATAAAAGCTCTCGGAGATCAACTTGTTGAACTCACCGTTAAAGAAGTAAACGAATTAGCTTCTTATTTAAAAGAAACTTACGGCATTGAACCTGCAGCCGCGGCTGTAGCTGCAGCGGGTCCTGCTGCAGGAGCTGGTGGCGGTGCTGCTGTTGCTGAAAAAACCAACTTTGATGTTGTGTTGAAGGCGGCTGGTGCTAATAAACTTCAAATCGTAAAATTAGTAAAAGAACTCACTGGTCTTGGCTTAAAAGAAGCGAAAGACATGGTTGACGGAGCTCCCAAAACCATAAAAGAAGGTTTACCTAAAGACGAAGCTGAAAATCTTAAGAAGCAACTTAGCGAGGCTGGTGCCGAGGTTGAGTTGAAGTAATCTTCTTGAAGATAGAAGTTTTCTCTGAAACCTTCGGTTAGACCCCGTGTCTGGTTCGTACCCCATTAATGAGGGTAGAATGAGACGGGGTCTATCCCTATTTATGCCCTGTGGCCCCCTGCACAGAACACTCACTTTGTTTCTAGTTCAGGATTTTTGAACCTAAAACGACACACACCTTGGCAAAAAAAATTAGTAATGGTAGAATCGATTTTTCCTCCATTGAGAAAATTCTCGACTACCCTGATTTTCTGGACCTGCAACTCCAGTCTTTCAAAGATTTTTTACAGATAGAAACGCCTGCGGAAAAAAGACAAAATGAAGGACTTTACAAGGTATTCGCGGAGAATTTTCCCATCAGTGATTCCCGTGAAAACTTCGTCCTTGAATTTGTTGATTATACCATCGACCCTCCTAAATACAATGTTGACGAATGTATTGACAGAGGACTAACGTTCTCCGTCCCCTTGAAGGCTAAGCTCCGTCTTACCTGCAACGACGAGGATAATGAGGATTTCGAAACCATCGAGCAGGAAGTGTTCCTTGGCAATATTCCCTACATGACCGAGAAAGGCTCTTTCGTGATCAATGGCGCTGAGCGCGTGATTGTTTCACAATTGCACCGTTCTCCAGGTGTGTTCTTTGCCATGAGCAAACACACCAACGGCACAAAATTATATTCAGCCCGGATCATTCCGTTTAAAGGTTCGTGGATTGAATTCGCGACTGACGTTAACGCCGTCATGTATGCATACATAGACCGCAAGAAAAAATTTCCAGTCACAACCTTGCTTCGCGCTATAGGTTATGGTTCGGATAAAGATATTCTCGACCTGTTTGGATTATCTGAAGAGGTGGAGGCCAGCAAAAATACACTGAAGAAGATTGTCGGCCGAAAACTGGCGGCCCGGGTTTTGAAAACATGGACGGAAGATTTCGTGGATGAGGATACCGGTGAAGTTGTTTCCATAGACCGGAACGAGGTTCTACTCGAACGCGATCATATAATCGCCACGGAAGATGTTGAGGTGATCATAGATTCAGGTGTGAAATCTATTATCCTCCATCGTGACGACATCAATATTGCCGATTATAATATTATTTTCAATACGCTTGCCAAGGATACTTCGAACTCTGAAAAAGAAGCTGTTGAATATATTTATCGGCAGCTCCGGAATACCGAAGCCCCTGATGAGCAGACAGCAAGGGATATCATCCAAAGTTTATTCTTCAGTGAGAAACGTTATGACCTGGGAGAAGTAGGCCGCTACAGAATCAATAAGAAACTGGGTCTTGACCTAAGTTATGATCAGCGCGTATTGACGAAGGAAGATATTATTCTGATTGTAAAATACCTGATCGGTTTAATTAATTCAAAGGCCGTTGTAGATGATATCGATCACCTGAGCAACAGAAGGGTAAGAACAGTAGGGGAACAGTTGTATTCTCAATTCGGTGTAGGACTTGCCCGTATGGCGAGAACCATCAAAGAAAGAATGAACGTTCGCGATAACGAAGACTTTAAACCGGTGGATCTGATCAATGCGCGGACTTTGTCTTCCGTCATTAACTCATTTTTTGGAACCAACCAGCTTTCGCAGTTCATGGATCAGACCAATCCATTGGCGGAGATTACGCATAAACGCAGGATGTCGGCACTCGGTCCAGGCGGACTTTCACGTGAACGCGCCGGTTTTGAGGTGCGTGACGTACATTATACTCACTATGGTCGTTTGTGTACCATTGAAACTCCCGAAGGCCCGAATATCGGTCTGATATCTTCTCTTTGCGTTCATGCAAAGGTCAATAAGATGGGTTTTATTGAGACCCCTTATCGCAAAATAGAAAACGGAAGAGTTAAAGTAAAAGAACCGGTAATATTTTTAACCGCAGAAGAAGAGGATACGAATTATATCGCGCAGGCCAATGTTCATATCAAGCCTACAGGGGAGTTTATTGATGAGAAAGTAAAGTCTCGTTTTGAAGGTGACTTCCCGGTTGTTGAGCCTAAGGATCTCAAATACATGGATATTGCTCCCAACCAGATTGTGTCAGTAGCCGCATCGTTGATTCCTTTCCTAGAACACGATGATGCTAATCGTGCATTGATGGGTTCTAACATGCAACGTCAGGCTGTTCCTTTAATGCGTCCGGAGGCGCCTATCGTCGGTACCGGCCTGGAAGGACAGGTCGCTCTTGACTCACGGGCTTTGATACTCGCGGAAGGCAATGGTGTGGTGGAATTGGTTGATGCTAAAAAGATCACCATTAAGTACGAAGTTAACGAGGAGCAAAAACTGGTAAGCTTTGATGATGAATTCAAAACTTATAGCCTGATCAAGTTCAGAAGAACGAACCAGGATACTTGTATCAACCTGACGCCACTTGTTAAGAAGGGTGAAAAGGTTACTAAGGGACAACCATTGTGCGAAGGTTACGCAACCGAAAACGGTGAACTCGCCCTGGGTCGCAATCTTCTGGTTGCCTACATGCCCTGGCAAGGTTATAACTTTGAGGATGCGATTGTAATCTCCGAACGTGTGGTTCGTGATGATATCTACACTTCCATTCACATTGAAGAATTTGAATTGGAAGTGCGTGACACAAAACGCGGAGAAGAAGAGCTTACCTCTGAAATTCCAAACGTGAGTGAAGAAGCAGTGAAACATCTCGATGAGAATGGTATCATCCGCATTGGTGCTGAAGTAAAAGAAGGCGATATCCTGATTGGTAAGATTACCCCTAAAGGTGAAACCGATCCTACTCCTGAAGAAAAACTTTTGAGAGCGATCTTCGGAGATAAAGCTGGCGATGTGAAGGATGCTTCTTTAAAGGCCCCCCCATCATTAAAAGGCGTGGTGATCGATACTAAATTATTCTCCAGACCTAAACGTGATAAGGATGTTCGGACAAAATCCAAGAAAGAACTGGATGGATTGAAGAACAAATACAGCAAGAACCTCACCGATCTGCGGCAGGAAATGGTTAGTAAACTGACTACGATGCTGAACGGAAAAAATAGCAACGGAGTGAAGCATAAATTCGGAGACGAATTGGTGAGCAAAGGTGTTAAGTTTTCTTCAAAAGTTATTGAAAACAATCTCTTCCCGGATAAGAACATTTATCGGGATGAAAGTAATTACAATGTTTCGGAGGAGGTTAACCTGCTCGCTGACATTAGTCTGGAAAACTGGACGAATGATGAGCACACCAATGATCTGATCGCCCAAACAGTAAAAAATTACCTTACCAAGCGTAATAATTACGCGGGCGAATTCAAACGCGAGCGCTTTACGCTTGAGGTTGGTGATGAACTCCCTACCGGCATTGTGCAACTGGCAAAAGTTTATGTTGCTAAAAAGCGCAAGCTGAAAGTAGGTGATAAGATGGCGGGTCGTCACGGAAATAAAGGTGTTGTCGCCCGCATTGTACGGGAGGAAGATATGCCATTCCTGCAAGATGGAACGCCGGTAGATATTTGTTTAAACCCGCTTGGCGTACCGTCGCGTATGAACCTGGGTCAGATTTATGAAACTGTGCTCGCATGGGCCGGGTTAAAACTGAATAAAAAATATGCTACACCCATTTTTGACGGTGCTTCTCTGGAAGAGGTTCAGAAGGAACTGAAGGATGCCGGGCTTCCGGAATTTGGAAGGACTTATCTATTTGATGGTTTAACGGGAGAAAGATTTGATCAAACGGTTACGGTAGGCATCGCTTACATGTTAAAGCTTGGTCACTTAGTAGATGATAAAATGCACGCTCGTTCAATCGGACCTTATTCCCTTATTACGCAGCAACCGCTGGGTGGTAAAGCACAATTCGGTGGTCAGCGTTTCGGTGAGATGGAGGTATGGGCAATTGAAGCCTTTGGCGCTTCTCATATCCTGCAGGAGATCCTTACCATTAAATCTGACGATGTTATTGGCCGTGCGAAAGCCTACGAAGCCATTGTTAAAGGTGAAAATATGCGGAAACCAAATATTCCTGAATCATTCAATGTATTGGTTCATGAATTAAGAGGACTTGCCCTTGAAATCACCATGGATTAAACGTCGATGGTCAATGGTCCGTAGTCAATAGCACTATGGACCATCGGCTATGGACTGTCGATTTAAATAC
>JAYSOP010000480.1:0-2873 GCA_043722905.1 Chryseolinea sp. | reverse complement strand
CACTGGTGCAAAATCAGGGAGCCCAGGCGGTTATCTCCACACTGTGGAAGGTCAACGACAGCAGCACCGCCGAATTGATGGAACGTTTCTATCGCAGTCGGCATCAGGACAAACTCGACATGGCGCAGGCGCTGCGCTCAGTACAGATGCAATTTATCAAGTATGACCGGGGTGCCCGCGCCAAATGGAATAAACCCTACTACTGGGCACCGTTTGTGTTGATGGGAGATTGGCGGTGAAGTTGTATACCTCTATTGTCGCAAACGCGCAAGGCACCTACTCCACTACGGCGTCCGA
Source organism: Chryseolinea sp. (assembly GCA_043722905.1). Taxonomy (GTDB): domain Bacteria; phylum Bacteroidota; class Bacteroidia; order Cytophagales; family Cyclobacteriaceae; genus Chryseosolibacter. The sequence goes on along the minus strand of JAYSOP010000480.1, from coordinate 2,576 downwards.
TGCAGAAAACATATTATAATCACCCGTCAACGATTATGATTAATTCAATGTGTCTTAAAGGTATATCAATAATATCGTTAGGCCTGATGTGGTTAACTATCACGGCCGCAGCATGTGCAACTGAACAGAATCCGACGTTAGGGAGTGAGGCTGAGGCTTACCTGCTTAAGGCAGCCGAGCTTGAGCAAAGCGATGATCCCCGCACTAACCGGCGAATAAAGAATGAAGTGATTGGTCCATTAGGTAGGCTTGCCGGGGAATATGAGCATGCCCAAAGGTACGAAGAAGCCATCGAGATCTATAAGCGGTTATACGAGTTGGAGAAAAAACATGTTGGTGAAGATGATCGCAGGGCTGGAAAATACCTGAAAAATTTATCCCGCCTCTACCTGGTTACCAACCGCCAGGCAGAACAGGTACTCATTAATCAGCGACTACTGGATATCGACGAAAAACAATATGGCAGAGATCATCCTCAATTACTGAAATCAATGACCCGCTTGGCTTTTTCATATAAAAACTATAAGGCCTATTCCAAAGCGGAAGATTTATACAAACGTATAGATCAAATTTACAAACAGCATAATCTGACAAACCAACACGAATATGCAAGAGTGTTATATGATTTTGCATCTCTTTATATTGCTATGGGCGATATGGTGGCGGCAGAGCCTCTGTACCGACAATCGCTGATCTTGAAACATGGCGCTGCTGCGGATATCAACAGCACATTAGCCAGTGATCCTACCTATGTGTCTACTTTGTTATTTTCCGGCAGATATGCTGAAGCCGAAATGCTTTTTAGGAAAAAACTTTCCGATTTAGAAGGTCGATCTGGGGAAAATGATTTACAAGTGACGACTGCTAAGGCGAACCTCGCTGGCCTGTATCGTCATATCGGAACCTATGACAAGGCGTTGGAAATACAGCAACACGTCGATGCTATATACCGCAAAAGCTATGGCGATAATCATCCGTTAACCGCCGTCATGATGGCCAGTCTCGCTGAAACCTGGATGGCGCTCAAACAATACGATAAGGCATTGGATTTATTACTTAAGGCGACTGAAATATTAAATCAACAAACCCGCCAGCCAAATCAACTGTATGTTCCCGGACATTTTACTCGGGCCAATCTGGCATTGGCCTATACGAAGTTAAATCAGCTGGAAAAAGCTGAACCCTTTTACGCACGGATATTTTCCGAAGTCAGCAAAGAATATTCAGCGCAACATCCACTGATCGCCATCAGCAAATTAAATCTGGCTGAACTGTATCTTCTGCGTGATAACCTTAACAAAGCGGATGACACTGCATTGCAGGCATTGTCAATCGCTATCAATAAACGTGCCCCGCATCTGCTGGCCAGAGCTTATTTCGTGTTGGCAAAAATTCGCTACAAGGAGGGTCGACATACTGAAGCCATATTTTACGGCAAACAGGCGATCAATCTGTTGCAGGGTCTGCGGATCGGGCTGGCCCACACAGAGCCATCACTACAGAAAAATTTTATTGAAAGCCAGCAGGAGAATTATGAAATACTGGCCGGTTGGTTGATTGATGCGGGCCGCCTGCTGGAGGCGGAACAAGTGTTGGCGATGTTAAAGGAGGAGGAGTATTTTAATTACATACGTCGTAGCCAAAATAGTGACCCGCGATCGACAAAAACATTCCATAGCCCCATCGAAAAGCAACAACAAGAAAAACTGGAACAAAGCAGTCGCGATCTGGTGCAAAGCAGTATTAAGTTGACAGAGCTGGAAAATATGAATAAGTCACTGCTGACTGAGGCAGACAAAAAGGAAATCCAGGCATTGAAGTCACAAGTTATGTCGGCAGAAAAAAAGTTTCAAGAGACGCTGGTGGAGATTAAAACCGGTTTTAAATTCGCAGAAGACAAGAAACTGATCAAACAACTTGCTGGTGAAGACTATCAGAAATTACACAGAAATCTGCAACCCAAAGTTACTTTGGTGCATTACCTGCCATTACAGGACGGCCTGCGCATTATTCTTCGTTCCGGAAATTTCAGCAGCGCAAAAAAAGTCAGCATTAGCCCTCGTGAGCTTAATAGTCAAGTCGAAACCCACCGGGTGTTGCTAAAAAATCGTGAATCAACCACTCAGTTACTTCAAAAGTCATCAAATCAGTTATATCAATGGCTGATAAAACCAATCGAAGCAGAATTGCAGCAATTAAACACGGAAACGCTGGTTTTCTACAAGAATGGGACCTTGCGTTACATCCCCTTGTCCACGCTGCATGATGGTCGGCACTATCTTGCTGAGAAATATGCCGTTGCCAACTACAATCCGGTTGCAAAACCCCCGCTGGATCCAGGTAAAGAATCTAATTGGGTGATCGCCGGATTGGGTGTCAGCAAGAAACACAAAAATCTTCCTGCATTGAGTATGGTGCCAGATGAACTGGATAATATTATCAAGGAATCACATGCTGATTTGAAAGGGATATTCAATGGGAAAATCTATCTTGATGAGGCATTTACGCCAGCACAGTTCAACACTGCTTTGTCAGGTGATTACAATGTCGGCCACATCGCAACCCATTACAAATTT